>JAGGSX010000068.1 GCA_021158865.1 Thermoplasmata archaeon | reverse complement strand
TAATAATTCAATTTCTTCCTTCAACATGTGGAATTGGTTTGAAAACAGAAAACGGTTTGGAGGAAGGATTAAAAACTGCTACGATTTTCATCATTTATTGCCACAAATTTTTATTAGTGCATCTTCAGCTGCTTTTAAAGTTGCAGGAGCCGTCGGAGCAGGCGTCAATAAGGGATGAGTGCCTATTTGAAGAGTCATATATCTAGGAGCCGTATATCCGCTCTCTATTGCAAATCCTACTAGATTTATCATCTCTCCTACGGTATCTCCTCCAGCTATCTGAGCACCTATGAAAAATCCACCCTGTTTTGTAAAGAGTAACTTTACCCTAACTTTAATAGTGCCAGGGAGAGTGCCTGGATGTTTATCTGCCACCTCGCTCTTACCAACGACGTAATCAAAGCCCTCCTTCTTTGCCTGTCTTTCAATTAGTCCTGCAGCTCCTAAAGCGATATTTCCAACTTTAGTTGCAAATATGCCCAATGTTCCTTTAAACTGCTTAAATGCTTTTATTTTATAGAGATTTGCTCCTGCAATTCTAGCCTCTGCGGTAGCCACAGAAGCAAGCATCACTGGCTTAACTTCCCTTGTAAAGAAATCTCTCTTTTCAGCACAATCTCCAACAGCAAATGTATCTGGGCGAGAAGTTCTCATATATTCATCTACCACAATGCCATTCTTGCTTACCTTTAATCCCATTTTCTCTGCCAAATCGATGTTCGGGCGGGCACCTACACACACTATCACGATATCTCCAGCAATCTCCTCACCAGTAGATAAAACAACTCCGCCATTCTTTATCTCCACAACCTTTGAGTTTGTATGCAGTCCAACATCTATTTTTCTCAATTCTTCTTCTGCCAGTTCACAGAATTCATCATCAAAGGATGTGGAGAGCACATGAGGAAGCATCTCCACTATGCTCACTTTCTTTCCAAGTTTTCTCAGTTCATCTGCGAATTCTACACCTATGAAACCTCCACCTATAATCACTATGCTCTCGCTCTCGTTAATTCTTTTCATCAATTCTTGGAGATATTCTGGATTTTTTCTAACAAAGAAAACATTATTTCCATCTATCCCTTTAATGGGCGGCTTTATAGGTATTGAACCTGTAGCCAATACTAATTTCTCAAATTCTATTTCCCCATGAGATTTACTCTTCGCAATCTTTTTCTCCATATCAACATCTTCGATTTCATCTACAAGTATGTCTATACCTTTACTGGTTAAAACAGAATCTGGAATCAGATTTTTTTCTACATCTCTCAGCGTTCCAAATATATATGGAATTCCACAGGATACAACAACCTTTTTCTCTTTCCTTACAACAACTATTCTCTTCTCTGGATAATTCTGCTTAGCCGTTACAGCAGTAACTATTCCCGCAGGACCTCCTCCAATTATCAATACATCTGTTTTCATACTTTCACTCCATAACCTGTTAATTTATATGTGAATCGCAACAAGCTATTTAATAATTTCCTAACTATTACCGATGAAACAAGCCTAAAAAGCGAAAAAGCTGCTTTTAATAGAGCAATGGAAATGCTGGAACAAATTGGTATAGGTATAAGGAGCGTGGGGCTTGATAGATACTACAGTTTTTCTTCATATGTTGTCAGATTTGGAGATGCAAAGGTGTATATCATTCCGAGAAAGAATGCCACCATAAAAGGTTCGTGGAAATGGAAAGAGACAATGGAGGATTTTGTCAAAAATACTGTTCCGTATCTTGAACAGTATTATCTGAGAAATAATTCTGAATCCGGTTTCTCAGCAGATAAAAGGTGGTTCGGTTGGAAGGTGGGACAGAAAAGAGAAGATAGAATAGAGACTGCTCTTTCTTGCATTAATGTGTGGCACAATCTATTAAACCTGGGGCAGGTTTAACTCTGTCCCACAGCCGAAATGACCGAAAACTATTTATAGAACATCTTTTATACATTTTTGAGGTGATAGAAATGGTAGAGAGAAAGAATAAAAAAGACAGGAATCCATTTGATTGGTTTGATTTTCCTGGATGGGGATTTGAAGACATATTTGAAGACTTTGACGAGAGATTCAGAAAAATGCAAAAATATATGAACAAGATTATCAGAGATGCCATGGAAGGGAGAATGCCAGCAGGAGAAGGAAAGCCAATAATATATGGATGGAGTATGCGTGTTGGACCCGATGGTAAGCCACATTTCACAGAGTTCGGAAACGTAACTAAGGAAAGAATGCTTGCAGAAGAACCAGTGAGAGAGCCATTGGTTGATGTTATAGAAAGCAATGATAAAATAAGTGTAACAGCAGAGGTCCCAGGTGTGGAAAAGAAGGACATAAATCTTGAGATAATAGATAACAATAAGCTCATCATAAAAGTTGAAACAGCAGAAAGAAAATATTACAAAGAAGTGGAGTTGCCAGCAGAAGTTGACGAAAAATCAGCAAAAGCAACATATCAGAACGGTGTTCTTGATGTGGAGCTGAAAAAATTGAGACCAAAGAAAAAAGGAAAGAAGATAGAAATTAAGTAATTTCTTTTTCTTTTTTATTTTTTGAGGTGATAAAAATGGAGAAAATACTCAGAGTGGAAGAAGCAAAAAGCAGGGATGTTGGTAGAGGGATAGCCAGAATTGACCCTACAGCAGCAAAAGAGATGGGGCTTGTTGCTGGAGATATTATATTAATAGAAGGAAGGAAAAATACTGCATGCATCTATTGGCCCGGCTATCCGGAAGATTCTGGAAGAGAAAATATAAGGATAGATGGGACAACGAGGAGAAATGCTGGCGTTACAATAGATGATAAAGTAAAAGTTAAGAAAATTGAAGCAAGGTCTGCTGAAAAAATTACACTTGCCCCAACAGAAGATTTACGGATTGTAGGAGCGGAAGGTTATTTATTACAATTGCTTGAAGGACATGTTGTAACAAAAGGAGACTCAATAGAATTGAATATAATGGGAAGAAGAATAAATTTAGTTGTAACAGGTTATTCTCCTCCTGCTAATGCAGTTGTTATAAAAGATTCAACTCAAATAAAAATAAGTGAAAAACCTGCTAAGGAGGAAATGAAGATTCCTCGCATAACTTATGAAGATATAGGAGGGCTGGAAAATGAAATTAAAATGGTAAGAGAAATGATTGAATTGCCATTAAAGCACCCTGAACTCTTTGAAAGACTTGGTATTGAAGCTCCAAAAGGTGTTCTTTTGCATGGTCCTCCTGGAACAGGAAAAACTTTGTTGGCTAAAGCGGTAGCAAATGAGACAAATGCAAATTTTTATTCCTTGAGTGGACCAGAAATAATGAGTAAATATTATGGAGAGAGTGAGGAAAATTTAAGAAAAGTATTTAAAGAAGCTACAGAAAATGCACCTTCAATAATTTTTATAGATGAAATAGATTCAATAGCTCCAAAGCGTGAGGAAGTTCATGGAGAGGTTGAAAGAAGAATAGTTGCTCAGTTGCTGGCTTTAATGGACGGATTGGAAGAAAGAGGGAAAGTAGTTGTTATAGGAGCCACAAATAGAATAAATGCAATTGATCCAGCTTTAAGGCGACCGGGAAGATTCGATCGGGAGATAGAAATAGGAATACCAGATAAGAAAGGAAGAAAGGAAATTTTAGAAATTCATACAAGAGGTATGCCTCTCGCTAATGATGTTGATTTGGATAAAATTGCAGAGATAACACACGGTTATTCTGGAGCTGATTTAGCTGCTTTATGTAAAGAAGCTGCCATTAGGGCTTTACGCCGTATATTGCCAGAAATTGACCTTGAAGAAGATAAAATACCAGCTGAAATTTTAAATAAAATAGAAGTAAAAGAAAAAGATTTTTATGATGCATTTAAGTCAATGACTCCTTCCGCATTAAGAGAAGTTATTATTGAATCTCCAAATGTGCACTGGAATGATATTGGTGGGCTTGAAGATGCAAAGCAAAAATTGAAGGAAGCTGTTGAATGGCCATTGAAATATGCAGACATATTCTACAAAATGGATGCAAAACCTCCTAAGGGTATTTTATTATATGGTCCCCCCGGAACAGGAAAAACATTGCTGGCTAAAGCTGTTGCAACAGAAAGCGATGCAAATTTCATAAGTGTAAAAGGTCCGGAATTTCTGAGTAAATGGGTTGGAGAAAGCGAGAAGGCAGTAAGAGAAACATTTAGGAAAGCAAGGCAGGCATCACCAGCCATAATATTCTTTGATGAAATAGATGCAATCGCTCCGGCGAGAGGCGGCGGCATCGACAGCCATGTAACAGAGCGTGTTATAAGTCAGATTTTGACAGAGTTAGATGGCTTGGAAGAGCTTAGAGATGTCACTGTAGTAGCTGCTACAAATAGACCAGATATAATTGACCCAGCTTTATTACGACCAGGAAGATTTGACCGCCTCATTTACATTCCACCGCCTGATAAAGAAGCAAGAAAGGAAATATTCAAGATACATACAATGAAGAAGCCTCTTGCTAATGATGTTAGCTTAGATGAACTTGCGGAAAAAACAGAGGGCTACACAGGAGCAGATATTGCATCATTATGCAATGAAGCCGTTATGGCAGCTATAAGAGAGCATATAGAAAAAAAATTTGATAAAGAAAAATTGAAAGATTTGAAAATTCATAAAAAACATTTTGAAGAAGCATTGGAAATAGTGAAACCACTGACAGAAGAAGAATTAAACAAATATGTTGGTATAGCAAAGAAATTTGAAAGAGCGGTAAAATGAAGGCAAAAGATTTTGTAAAAAATGCAACATTCATAGATGCAGATGAGCCAATTTCAAGAGCTATTTCTTTATTTGAGAAAGATGATGCAATAGTTGTTACAAAAGATGGAAAATATGAAGGAATGCTGATAGAAAAAGAATTGGCAAGAGCAAAGTTGCCTCCAAAAGCAAAAGTCAAAAATTTTATAAGACATGCCCCAAAAGTTGATATAAATGAGCCAATAGAAGAAATTGCCCGTTTGATGCTTGAAAGCGATATATTTCATTTACCTGTAATCAAAGATAACAAGATAATTGGAGTGGTTAATTGCGATGATTTGCTTATAAAAATCATTGAAAAAGAATTTGGAGAATTAAGCGTAAAAAACTTCATTTCAAAAGATGTTGCGAAAATATCTCCAGATGATAATATAGGAAGGGTAATAAAAATTTTCAGGGAGAATAACATATCAAGGATTCCTGTTGTAAAAGATGACAAAGTTGTAGGAATAATTACGATTAAGGACTTGATAGAAAAAGTTATACATCCTGAGGATAAGCCAGAATATGGAGAATTCATAGCAGAAAAGAAAAGATACCTGAAGATACCGGTTAAGGGCATAATGACAAGCCAGCCATTTATGATGCCGCCAGAGGCGAAAATAAAAGATGTAATAAAAGAAATGATGAGCAGAAATATAGGAGGGATGCTCATCGGTAAAGATGATAAGCTTATTGGCATTGTAACAAAGAAAGATTTGCTTGAACCGATAGCAAGTTATGGAAAAGAGGAAAAGGTGTTCATCCAGTTTTGCGGTGAAATAGATAAGATAGAAGAATTTGATAGCAAAGAAGGAAAACAACAATTAAAAAATTTCATTAGAAAATATGAAAACTTTCTTGAAAATGGCTATCTTTATGCATATTTAAAAAAACATAAAGAAATTAAGCATGGACTACCATTAATATACTGCAAACTTCGTTTGTCATCTCCAAAAGGAATTTTTGTGGCTGCAAATGAAGGCTATGGATTCAGGCAGGCATTAAAAAATGCAATTGATGCAATGGAAAAACAAATAGAAAAAATAAAAGGATAGGGTTACTTTCTCCTCTTTTCTATTATTAACAATGTTCCAATTGCAATAGCAGCCAAAACAAATTCAAAGCCTAGCGTCTTGCTATTCCCTTTGCCTTCTTGTTCACTTGCTGTTTTGTATGAAATACCCTTTGTTGAAAATGATGGAATTGTATCATAATGGCATTGATTCCATTTTGTTTCCTGTGCATCTTTAAATGCTCTTGCATATATAACAACTTTGCTCACCTTGCTTTCGCCTTTGAATATATCATAAACCCAGTTATAGTTAGACATTGGATATGTTTCACTTATGTTAAATTCCCATTTATTCCAATTGCCTTCCGTAAAATTGAAAAATTCATTGATTGAATATCCTCCAAAACTCTGGTGAAATTCTGATGGACCAACTACTCAACTTCCATAATCGTAGGTTCCATTTTTATAGTAGACGACAAAGCAGAGTGAAACATGGTCTACGCCATTTGTTGTTCCTTTAACCATGACACTTCCACTAATAGAATTTGCATTTTCTTTACTTACTGTATAACTGGCATCTGTTATTGAAACATCTATGCTTTTATCAGTGACTTCGCCCTTTGTTGGGTCATTGGCATTATTTGTATTATTTTCGTTTCTATCATTTCCACCATTGCCACTGGTATATACAGCATAATCCACTGTATGTGTTGTTACATCAGCTGCTATCACTTTAAAAGTGGTTGTATCTGCATTTAGCTGAGATATGGCGCTATAAGGCACATCCATTGTGAGCTCATTTCCACTTATATTATATGCAGGCTGTCCTCCAGAAGATATTCCGACATAGTATGGAATTCCACTTGTATATGTAGCACCAACATCATTGCTTCCATCATTCAACCCAAATGTGTAGCTATATGCACTATTTATATTTCCAACAACTTTCATATAAAAAACAAGATTGCTTCCTTTTATATTGCTCCCCGCCTGTATTATGTCAATATCTGCATTGCCAACATCTCCTCTCGCATCATTTATATGGAATTCAAAGTTTGCCGCCATTGCTAATGGCAAGAATATCGGCAAGGCCGTAAATACTGCCAATTTTTTCCTGCCCATTATTTTTTTATATTATAAAAACCTTTTTACTATGCTCGTAAATGCTGACTTCCACATACATTCTCCTTTTTCGGGAGGAACATCAGATAAAATAGATTTAAAAAGTATAGCAGATGGAGCAAAAAAGAAAGGTTTGCATTTAGTAGGCACTGGCGATTGCTTACATCCAGCATGGCAGAATGAAATCAAAAAATATGAAAAAGATGGAGTTATAGAAATAAATGGCATAAATTTTATTCTAAGTGCTGAAATTGAAGATAAAAACAGGGTTCATCATCTTCTTCTTTTTCCAGATTTTTATTCTGCAAATGATTTTAAGGAAAAGGTTGAAAAATATTCACCAGATATAAATGAAGAAGGGAGACCAAAAATAATTCTTGATGGAAAGGAAATTTTACATTTTGCGAGAGAATCAAATGCATTGATTGGCGCCGCCCATGCCTTCACTCCATGGACTTCTCTATACGCATATTTTGATTCATTGCATGGCTATTATGATGGAAAACCAGATTTTATTGAACTTGGATTGAGTGCAGACAGCGATTATGCAGATAGAATAAAGGAATTGCACAACATTCCATTTTTGACAAATTCAGATGCTCATTCTTATTCTCCTATCCGCTTGGGAAGAGAATTCAACAGGCTTAAACTAAATGAAATTACATGGGATGAAATAAAAAAATCTTTAAATAATGGTATAGTCCTAAATGTTGGTTTTCCTCCAGAAAAAGGAAAGTATAATAGAACAGCATGCTCTTCCTGTTACAGGCAATATAGCATTGAAGAAGCAAGGAAAATGAAATGGCGTTGCTATTGTGGGGGAACAATTAAAAAAGGAGTTAAAGATAGAGTGGATGAACTCGCAGATTTTGATAAACCATTTCATCCAAGCCATAGACCACCATATATTCATTTAATTCCATTGGGGGAGATAATAAGTAAGGCATTGCATGTCAATAACTTTGGAGGAATAGCAAAAAAAAGATGGATGGAATTGGTTAAAATTGGTAGCGAAATAGAAATTTTACTCGATATTGATATAGAAAAAATTAAAAAGGTTACACCACCCGCAATTGCCAATGCTATAAAATCATTCAGAGATGGAAACATAAGCATTATGCCAGGGGGCGGCGGGCGATATGGCGAGATTGTGATAAAATGATTTGCGGAATAGATGAAGCTGGGCGTGGTCCTGTAATAGGGCCAATGGTTGTCGCTGGAGTTTGGGCAAACGAGGGGGAAGAGAAAAATCTGATTCAGGTGGGCATCAAAGATTCAAAGAAAGTTTCAAGGTTGAAAAGAGAGAGGCTGGCTGAATATATAAGGAAGAATTTTTATTATGAAATGATAATTGTTAAGGCGGAGGATATTGATACCCTGAGGCAAGAAATGACACTGAATGAACTGGAGGCAAATGTTTTCGCTAAAATTGCAAATAAAAAAATGGCAAACGTTTATTATTTGGATGCAGCAAGTGCAAATGAAAATGAATTTAAAAAAATGGTTGAAGCAAGAATAAAATTTGATTGCAATATAATATGTGAGCATGAAGCAGATGATAGATATGCAATTGTTTCTGCGGCTTCAATCATTGCTAAGGTTGAGAGAGACAGACAATTAAAAGGCATAGCAAAAATTTTGGAAAGTAAGCTCAATGCTCCAGTTGGAAGTGGATATCCCAGCGATAAAAGAACAATAAATTTCATAAAATCATGGCTGAAAAAATATGGTGAGCTGCCTCCTCATACAAGGCATTCATGGAGAACCATACAAAATATAAAAAATGAAATGAAACAAAAGAAGCTGAAAGATTATTGATAAAATTTACTTACACTGATAATTTATCTTAGCAGGATACAACACCTTTCGCTCCTTTGCTTTTTCTTATTTTATTTATGGAATTGAAGCATCCTCTGGTATTATCTCTATAACCCTTATTTCATTTATTTCTGCCACTTCCTCAAAATTTGTTGTTGATTTCAAATATGAAAAGAAATTTTTCAATTCTTCATTCTCCTCTATTATTTTTACTGCATTTAAAATGGAGGATTTATCATAAAAATCATTTTATCTGGTTTTTGAATTTGAAGAATTTTTCTACATACTGTTACATTACCATCTGGATAATGCAAAATAATTTTAGCACTCTCACAATCTGGAAAATTAGAAATATGTTTATGGATGAATTTCTTCCTGCCATGGAGCCATTTTCATTTCATCAATCATTTTCTCCCATTCTTCATCTGTGAGACGATTGTTTATTGGCTGTTTAAATTCATAATAACTTAAAACAGCCCCTCCCGCAATTGAGATTTTTTTGTTGCCATAAGCAACTAAAATTAAATCAATGTAGCCAACCCCTTCCTCAAGACATTTGTTTGTATTTGTGTCAGTATGAACATCAGCAACCATGGTTGTTTTCTTTGCTTCTTTGTTTAGTCCTCTCATCGTTTCATTCAATTCATCAACAAAACTATTGAAGAATGCACCATCTATTTCTTTTCCTTCAAGTTCATTTATTGAAATATTCAAAAGATTTTGTAAAATTTTTTCAAGTTTAATTAAACGATTTTCTTCACTTTCATTTATTGCATTGAAACTTTTCAATCCATTCAATGTCATATTTACCAATGCAGCCATTCTTGAATAAAATTCTGGCACTGGCTCTACATATCCTTCTGTTTTTAGAGGAGGCATGGAAATTCTATAGGTGTAGCTCTGCTTTGCATACAATATTGTATCATGTCTCAATTCAGTCCATGAAGCCAATGATGTTTGCAATTCTTTATCTTTCCATGCTTTAGTTTGCATAAAAGATGGATAACTTTCATTAAATTCTTTAATTAAAGATTTTAATGTATAAAGCCAGCTGAAGTATAGGTTATGATTCCATTGGCTCAGGTTCATTCCATTAAATATTGCTCTCAAAAAATTCAATTGCTTGTAATAACTTTTATTCTCACCACTATATGATGTATCTCCTTCTTCTTCCAAAATTTTGACTGCTCTATCTGAACCCAAAACAGCCATAACATCCAAGCCACGTGGAAAACATCTTGTAGCTCCTGCGTATGTCATTTCCATTGTAAATGGTTTTTTATCCATGCTTCCATTATACATGCCAACCATTGGAAATATAAGTTGCTGGAACATATATGAATCAGGAATAAATCTTTGCCCCATGAATCTCATACCTTTTGTTTTATCAATTGCTTTCTTCAATTTTTCTTCTGTAAATGGCGGGCTTATTACAACATTTCCTGTGCCGCCGTATATCTGCGGGCTCCTCAGATTTGCCAGCTGGACTTTAAAGTTCAGAATATTTGTTTCATTTATGATGGCAGCCACATCAAAATTGCTTCCAAAAACTTTTCTTATGCTATCTATATATTCATAGGGTGTCAGGTCATCGGCGGCGCCGACAAAAAACGATGTTATTGAATAAATCCTTTCCCATATTTCTTCCGCTTTTTTTCCTCCAATGCTCACATTTGTTAAATCTATTGAAATCAGAATAGCCTGTAAAGTTGCTATTTTTGCATCTTTTTCAGAAATTATGTCGCTTCCTCTTATCAAAAATGCCATCCTGCCATACCACATCATTGCTTTGAAATATCTTTTCAATTTTTCCGACTGTGTATAATGACCGCGAGGCAGATATTGTGAGTAATCTTCTATATAATGAAATATTGCACTTTCTTCAAATCCTGAATGCTCAGAGATATGCTTTAATTCTTCATTCACTTCTTTTTTAACATAAGAAGGCAATTTTATATTCTCTTGGAGAATAGCCAATGCAACTGCAAAAAAAGCAACATTTCTTCTTGCAGCTTCTTTTAAGGTATTGTTGTCATACATGGCATAATCATCTTTTGATTTTTCAAGCATAGCCCTGCTTATTTCTGTAATATTATCGAAAAATTCTCTCTCTTCTATAGCTTTTAAAATTTCATTGAATTGAATATGATATAAATGCAATAGTGTATCGGAAGTGATAAATATGGGTATGTTGTCAGCAATCATATTGGTATATACTTTAGAAATGTCGTCAATTTTTCCATAATCTACAATAACGAAGCCATTTTCTTTCAAAAAATCTTTTTGTTTTTCTGTTAGATTAAATTCATTTTCAACGGTATCCATATTTTCCGCATTTCTTAGATTCAATGGCAATTTGTAATGCTCCATGCTTGTGTGTATTTTAATTTCCTTCATCTGATAATATGAAGAAAATTTGTATTTAGGATTGTCATTGAAAGAAGCACTTGCTGATGGAAGAATAATTTCTCTATATTCTTTTTTAATACAGCCAGAAAAAATGCTAAATAAAAGCACTACCAAAACTGCATAAGGAAAAATTTTTTTTG
>JAGGSX010000185.1 GCA_021158865.1 Thermoplasmata archaeon | reverse complement strand
ACAATATTATTTCTTTTTCACCTATAACAATTTTTGAAAAAAATTTTTCTTCATCTCCGTTTATATAAACCTTGGTTGCATATTTTTTATTTAAAATGCCCGTCAAATTTAAAAAATTTGAATTGCATTTCTTAACTTTTATTTCCTTTTCAACTTTTTTAATTTTTCCCCATCTTCCAACATTTATTTCCTTTCCATAGTATCCATCTCGCACATATCCATTTATAATTTTTATTGAATCTCCTTCATTTAAATTTCTTTCTTCAACATTTTTTTCCCACAAAGCCAAGATACAGCACCCAGTCTCATCTCCAATAACAATATTTAAAACTTTTTTACTTCCTGCATTCCTTATTTTTCCAATGCTCAATATTTTTGCATATAAGCTTACATTTCCTTTTGCATCAGATATTTTTGGTAAAGATAGCAACCCTTTTTTTTCCATAACAAGCATTTTTGCTGTTTCATAGTCAAGTAATCCATTAAATTTTTTTATTTCTTCGGAAATTTCTTTTTCGATATTCACATTCATAAAATAAGATGCCTATTTTATTGTTTATGATAAATTTTAGAAATGCTATCAAAAGATATTTTAATTTTAATTCATTATCCCCCCATGCTGCTATGGATTATAGTGCTGGCTATTTTTGCTGGACTTTACATGGCATGGAGCATCGGTTCAAATGATGTTGCCAATTCGATGGCTACAGCTGTGGGCGCAAAAGCAATAACATTGAAACAGGCTTTGATTATAGCATCCATTCTTAATTTTACAGGAGCGATTCTGGTTGGAACCCATGTAACTGATACAATAAAGAATAGAATAGTTGATGTTTCATCAATGAGCCAGCATTCAATTTTGCTTGGTTTTTTAGCAGCTCTTCTTTCTGCTGCATTTTTTGTAACTCTATCAACATGGAAAGAATTACCAGTTTCAACAACCCATGCTGTTGTTGGAGGAATAGCAGGATTTGGATTAATTCAGGGAGGGATGAATGCAATTCAATGGAAAGAAATTGGAATGGTTGTAAGTTCATGGGTAATTTCTCCGATTGTGGGTGGAATAATATCATTTATAATTTTCAAATTAATAGCAAAAAGCATTTTTTCTTCAAAAGAACCAATTAAAAGTGCAAAAAATTTGAGCCCTTTTTTTGTTGGTCTGACAATATTTATAATAACTCTTTCAATTTTTATGAAAACAAGAGCTGGAGAATTTCTTAATGGGGATATAAAAAAAATTTTATTGGTATCTTTATTTGCAGCTGTAATTTCTTCAATAATTGGATATTTCTTGATAAAAAAAGTAAAAGAAAAAGGGAGGGATTATGGAATAATTGAAAAAATTTTTAGAAAACTACAGGTTATGACATCATGCTATGTTGCATTCTCCCACGGAGCAAATGATGTGGCGAATGCGGCGGCGCCTGTTGCCGTCGTCCTGAGCCTTGCATGGCATCATGTTGACACCATATATATACTTGCTCTGGGAGGATTTGGGATAGCTCTTGGTATATTGACATGGGGGCATAAAGTTATATCTACTGTCGGTTCAAAAATAACAAGCCTTACAAATACAAGAGGTTTTTCAATAGATTTTGCAGTTGCAACAGTTGTTTTAACAGCATCAAAGCTTGGATTGCCCATATCAACATCACATACAGTTGTTGGGGCAGTTATTGGCGTGGGTCTTGCAAGAGGACTTGAAGCAGTTGATTTAAGTATTGTTAAAAAAATAATTTATGCATGGCTTTTTACCCTGCCAGCAAGCATGATTGTATCGATACTAATTTATATGGGATTATCAATAATATGATGATGGTAAGAGTTCCTGTTGAAAATGTTTATAGAAAAAAATCCCCATTCGAAGGCTTACTTGAGCACATGAGTAAAGTTAAAGAGTGCGTGGCTTTACTTAAAGAAGGTGTTATGAAATATTTTGACGGGGATTTCTCTGGCTTTGATAAAGTTACACAAAGGGTTTCTGAACTTGAGCATGAAGCAGATATAATAAAAGGAAATATAAGGGCTCATTTACCTCATTCAATTTTAATGCCCATTGATAAAAGATATTTTTTATGGCTTTTGAGGGAAGAGGATGCAATACTTGACCATGCAGAAAATTTAGCACAGTTGCTGGATTTAAGGCATACGAAAATCCCTGAAGAAATGAGAGAAAATTTTAAGGAGCACATGGAGCTGGTTTCTCAAACTGTTAAAGAAATGGAAAAAGCCATTGGAAAAATGAAAGAATTGCTTGAAACAAGTTTTGCTTCAAAACGTAGAGAAGAAGTAAAAAAGTTGATACATAGTGTTCATAGAAAAGAATGGGAAGCTGATAGGGTGAGATATACAATTATGAAAAAAATTTATGAAATGGAGGATAAGCTCACTCCGATGGATGAATATCATCTTTTGAAAATATCTGATTGGATTGATGATATTGCAGACCATGCAGAAAACGTTGCAGATTGGGTAAGAGCCATGATTGCAAAATGAAGGATTTGATTGAATTAAATAAGAAGGTTAGAGAAGCTTTTCCAAAAAATGTTAAAAATCCAAGGATATGGAAAGAAAAGGAATTGATTGATGGAAAAATTGTTGATAGCTATGTTATAATATTGAGGACAAAAGGATGCAGATGGGCTCATATTTCAGGGTGTTCAATGTGTGGATATTTCAAAGAAACATACAATGCTGGATATGATGAAATAAAAAGGCAGATTGATTTTGCTTATAAAAAATATAATGGTGAGCAAGTAGTTAAATTCTTTACATCTGGAAGTTTTTTAGATAAAAGAGAATTACCAGAGAAATTGCAATTATATGCATTAAAAAAATTTTCCAAAGCAAAGAAAATAATAATAGAAACCCGTCCTGAATTTGTTAAAAATTTAGAAGGTATGGATAATGAATTAGAGATTGCAATGGGGCTTGAATCGTCAAATGATAAAGTTCTGGAACATTCAATAAATAAAGGATTTAGATATAAACCATGGCTGAAGGCAGCAAAAATGGTTAAAGAATTTGGCAAAAAACTCAGGGTTTACATTTTAATAAAACCACCTTTCTTAACAGAAAAAGAAGGAATAAAAGATGCTATAGAAAGCGTAAAAAAAGTAAGAAATATAGCAGATACAATATCATTCAATCCCGTTGCTATTCATGGAAGAACAATTGTTGAACAAATGTGGAAACATGGGCTATACCGTCCCCCATGGTTATGGAGTGTTGTTGAAATTTTGAAAGAATCCAAAAAAATTTATGATGGCATTATAAGATGCGATGTTGTTGCCGGCGGCTTGCGGCGGGGGGCGCACAACTGCGGGAAATGCGATAGAAGCTTCATTCATGCCATAAATGAATTTAATTTGAAACAGGATACGAAAATTTTTGATGAGTTAGATTGCAAATGTAGGGAAGAATGGATGGACTGGCTGGAAATAGAAGAATATTTGATGGGTTAGAATTTTCTTAATTTTCTTCTGTCTATCTTAACTCCAGATGGCGTTACAATTATACGATTTCTGTCCAAAGCAGCTATGTCTCCATCTATATCTCTAACAATCCTTTTCACTTCATTCATTATTCTTTCCAATTCAATGTCATCAATCGAAATTGGAGAAACATCTAAGATAAGGAGATTTCCATTATAAACATAGTTTGAAAATTCCTTTAAATCATCATATCTCTGAATCTCTGCCACTTTAACATACATTTTTGCTTCTTCTGTCTTTTCAACGCCTCCATATTCTTCCAAATCAATATATTCTTCCTTCCTTTCTTTTCCAAATATCATTTTTATCATTTTAGAATAACTTTGGTTTATAAAAACTTTTCAAAATTTATAAAAGGAGAGAAAAATAAATAGAGATGTCAAAAACCATGTTATGCTTCCGACATATAGCCATATATCATATATTGGCTTTGCTATTCCTATGCCAATCAAAATCCATGGCAGTATAAACGCTATTATTGCATATATCAAACTTTTAATCTTCATTGAAAGGTGTATGTAAATCTCAAATAAAAAATTTGGGATTTAAAAAGGGGAGGGGGATGTGATGCCATACATGCCCACATTAGGGCTCTTTATTTATGTATGGCTTAACTTATGTAAAAATCTTCTGCCAATATATAAAAGAGGGGAGGGGATAAAATGAGTTTATAAAGATTTCTATTTGTCATGTAAGATGGATAAAAATTGGAAAATCACTTGGATATAGTTTTCGTTTCTTTTAGCTAAAATTTTATTATCTTTTTACAAAAAACTTATTTTTATTCTTTTATTTATATTTATGGTAAAAAAAGAAGAAATAATGGAAGTGTTGAAGGGCATAATGCATCCTGAAATAAATGCAAGTTTGATTGATTTAGGAATGATAAAAGATGTGGAAATAAAAGAAAATGTTATCAGCATTATATTGAATCTTCCTTATGAAGGAGTTCCAATAAAATATATGCTCATGGACGAAATCGAAAATGCGTTAAAAAAATTTGACATAGAAATAAAAATAGATACAAGAGAAATGAATCCAGCAGAAAGACAGAAATTCATGGAAATGGCTCAAGCATATTGGAAATTTTAAATTGCTTTTCTTCCAAAAGTCATGAAACCTGTGTGTATTATTCCACTTGGTTCTGGATGTGTATAGCCATACAAACTTTTCCATCTCCTTTGAATGTTTTCTATGGTATATGTCTGCATTCCATTTTCTTCCATTTTTTTTATTGCTTCAATTTGCTGCTCTATATGAGGGGAATAAACCACAAGCCATCCTCCATAATTTAAATGTTTAACTGCCTTATCTATAAGCAAGACGGCATCTTTCATATCAAATGTTATCAAATCAAGGTTACGTTCTCTAAAATTTTTAACATCTTCATTTTTTATTTTTATATTTTTAAATCCAAGTTCAGTTATATTCTTTTTTGCAATTTCATAAAATTCTTTCTTTCTCTCATAAGTTATAACCTCTCCTTCTTTTCCAACTATGGAAGCCAAAAAAATTGCAAGGAAGCCGGAGCCGGAGCCTGCATCAAGGCATTTCCAGCCAAAGCTTAACCCTGTTATGGCTATTATCTGGCTTGCGTCTTTTGGCATGATGATTTGAGCCCCTCTTTTGCATTTTTTTAACATATCTATGAAAGTTGGTTTTACAGCAACAAATTTTTCATTTTTTAATTCTACGATATCACCAACTTCAATATTTTTATCTATGGTGCCAAATTTTGTATTTATTTTCTTTCCTTTCTCAACAATTATCGAATTTTTCTTGCTAATCAACAATATATATTCTCGCATATTTTTCTGCCTCCTTTAATGCATTTTTAAATTCATTCTCATTCAATTTATAAGGATAGTTATATATTTTTGTAACCCTCTCATTATAGAATGGACGATTGCAATACGGGCATCCAGAAGTTTCAAAAGCTTTTGCAGCATGATAAGGAATTTCAATTTCTTTTAGTTTTCCATCTTCAAATGAAAATTTTCCTTTTTCAATAAAGTATCTTGCAATTTGCATTGCTCTGTAACGAGACAATGAAGGAATTGTAATGTTATTTTTTGTATATGCAAATAAAGCAATTTTTATTTTATGGCTTGACAACATTTTCATAATTTTTATTGCCTCTTCATCATTTTCTCCCAATCCAATTATCAAATGAGCTGTTGCTTCTCCAAAAATTTTTTTTGCATTTTTTAAAGCATTTATATATTCGTCCCAGCTCGGCACATTCTTTTTCCATTTATTGAATATCCTTTTGCTACATGCATCCAATCCAAAGCCTGCTCTTTCCAAACCAGCGTCTTTCAATTCTCTAAGTTTTTCAATATCCATAGGATTTATTGAAGCAGATATTGGAATGCTGGCATCAATGCCATTTAAAATTTTTTTAAGCAATTCAAACGTTTTTTCATTATATACAGTTTGCATGCATATTCTTTTTGCTACCCCATCCTTAATTCTTTTTTTTACTTCATCAAAATCAAATTCAGGCCATCTTATCCTTGCTAAATAACCATGGCGGACATAACAATAACCGCAAGCCCCTTTGCATCTTCCAGAAATTAAAAAATACAATGTTGTTGGCAAAGCATCTATAGAATAATTCTTCAATTTCAGCAGAGAAGCTGTTGCTATCGACACCCCGATTTTCATTTATATCCCCCTCTTCCAATCATTGGGACAAAAGCACATCCTCCCAAACTTTTTTTCTTTATCCTATAATTTTTTTCTATGAGAATTAACTCCCCATATACCCTGCCAACAGGAATCAACAACCTGCCATTTAAAGAAAGCTGTTTTATCAAGGCAGGCGGCACATCTGGGGCGGAGCAGGTTGCATATATATGGGTATAAGGAGCATATTGAGGCAATCCGAGAGAACCATCTCCTGTTACAACAGTAACATTTTTTATTCCAAGTTTCTTAAAATTTTTTTTTGCTTTTTCAGCCAGTTCTTTTATTCTCTCTATCGTATAAACATGTCCTTTGGAAGATATTTTTGCAACCATGGCAGCATGATATCCAGTTCCAGTTCCGATTTCAAGAACTTTGCTGTTTTCTTTCAATTGCAATGCTTCAAGCATTATTGCAACCATGTGAGGAGCTGATATTGTTTGTCCATATCCTATTTCCAAGGGCATGTCATAATATGCATATTTTTTCTGCTCATCAGGGATAAAAATTTCTCTTGGGACTTCTATCATGGCATCCACAACTTTTTTGCTTTTTAAGTATCCCTGCTTTTTCAATTTTTTGATTAATTTTTCTTTATCCACAAATAAAATGCAAATCAATTAATAAAAAGTATTGTTTATGCTTTAGAATTAATGGAATAAATGAGAAAATAATATATTGCTTTTTGTTATACCCATTATAATGGTCGTTATTAATGCGGAAAGAAATCTCGAAAAAATTTTGGAGAATAAATATAAGGAAGGAATGAAAATAATAAAAATGAGTAAGACATCTCAAGAGCTTTTTAAAGAATTGAAAAAAGAATGTCCTCATGTTCCTGAAAAAGAGTTAGTTAGTCTTTTTAAATCTGTTGCTGCTGGAACAAAAATGGTTGATTCTGCTATAATAGCTGCAGCTCATAACATGGAATATAACGCAACACATCCACCAAACCCAAAAAAGTTATGGTTTGAAGAATTTATGACCGATACTGCAAAAAAATTGATGAAACCAAAAGATATAAAGAAAAATAAAGAAATTTATCATGAGCTAATAGATTTAGTAAGTCATTTAGAAAAAAAATACGATAACAGCGATAAGGCACCAGATACTGCAATATTTAAGAGGAGAATAACAACATTCTTGAAAGAAAAGGTGAAGAAATGAGAATTGAAGAGCATCCAATTCTAAAATTTGAGAGAGAAAGAAAAATAAATTTTTATTTTAATGGAATAAAGATGGAAGCTTATGAAGGAGAGACAATAGCTTCTGCGCTTCATGCAAATGGAATAAAAGTTTTAAGCCATAGTAGAAAAGGACGTGCCAGAGGATTTTTTTGTGGCATAGGAAAATGTTCATCATGCTTAATGACTGTAAATGGCACACCAAACGTAAGGACATGCATAACAATGGTTAAAGATGGAATGATTGTTGAGGGCGATAAATATGATTTGCCAGAGTCATTTCCATATAGAAAACCGATAAAAGAAAAGATTGATGTAAGCATGGCAATTGTTGGAGCAGGGCCAGCTGGCTTGGCTGCTGCTATTGAATCTGCAGAAAATGGAATTGATGCAATTTTAATAGATGAAAATCCTCGTCTTGGCGGGCAATTGATAAAGCAGACCCATAAATTTTTTGGTTCATCGAGAGAAGGGGCGGGAAAGCGTGGGATAGAAATTGCAAAAGAATTGGAAGAAGAAGCAACAAAAAAAGCAAAGATTTTGCTAAACACAAGCGTAATCGGATATTATGATAAAGGTTATCATTTTTTAGTTGCAGCAAATCAAATGGATGGTATATTATATGAAATAAAGGCCAAAAAAATAATTTTTTCAACAGGAGCTCAGGAAAATATGCTTGTTTTTGAAGGAAATGATTTGCCAGGCGTTTATGGGGCTGGCGGCGTGCAGACCCTTACAAATGTATATGGTGTTAAGCCTGGCAATAGTGGCGTGATAATTGGAGCTGGAAATGTTGGGCTTATTCTTTCATATCAATTATTGCAGGCAGGCGTGGATGTGAAAGCCATTGTGGAAGCAATGCCAAAGATTGGAGGATACTTTGTTCATGCTGCAAAAGTTCGCAGAAATGGCGTGCCTATATATACAAGGCATACAATAAAGGAAGCTTATGGAAAGGATAGGGTGGAGGGAGCTAAAATAGTTGCACTTGATGAAAAATGGAATACCATTGAAGGAAGCGAGAAAGACATAAAATGTGATTTTATCGCTGTTTCAGTTGGTTTAACTCCTTCAACAAGATTGGTTCAGCAAACTGGAGCAAAAATAAAATTTATATCTGCCGCGGGAGGATGGGTTGCATTGCATAATGAGTATATGGAAACAACAAAGGATGGAATATATGTCGCTGGTGATGCATCAAATATTGAAGAAGCTTCCACTGCCATTATTGAAGGAAAAATTGCTTCATTGCATGCATCAAATTCATTAAAGAAAGTTCACGGCTATGATAAAAAAATGAAGGAATATATGAAAAGGCTTGAAGAATTAAGGAGCGGAATTTTTGGAGAAAGAGCCAAATTTGCTAAGAATAAAATATACGAGGAATATTATGAAATACGAGAAAACAGGCGTTATTGATATAAGCCAGTTAAAAATGCCAAATGAAAAACAATTGAAAAAAGGAGTTGCAATAACTGAATGTTTGCAGCCAATACCATGCAATCCATGTAAGGAAGTTTGCCCGACAGATGCAATAAAGATGGAAAATATAAATGACCCTCCAGATATAGATTATGATAAATGCATTGGTTGTGCTTTATGTGTTGAGGTTTGTCCGGGTTTGGCAATGTTTGTTGTTCGTGTTAGAGATGACAAGGCAATGATAAGTTTACCCTATGAAATGCTGCCAATGCCAGAAAGAGGACAGATTGTTAAAGCTTTGGATAGAGAAGGAAAAATTGTTGGAAATGCGGTTGTAAAAGCAATAAAGCATGGAAGGACAAATGTTATTACCATAGAAGTTGATAAAAACCTTGCAATGGTGGTTAGAAATATAAAGGTGGAAAAATGAAAATTGTTTGTAGGTGCGAGGACATCACCGAAGAAGATATAATCAATACAATAAGAAAATATAATGTGCAAACTTTAGTTGAATTGAAGCAATTACTCCGTCTTGGTATGGGTCCCTGTCAGGGGAGGACATGCCTTCCAATAGCTGCAAGAATTTTAGCTAAAGAAACTGGAAAAAGTGTGGAGGAAATTATGGCACCAATGGCAAGACCTCCTGTCATTCCAACGCCATTATGGCTGGTGAGTGAAGATGATGAAAAATAATGCAGATGTTGTAATAATTGGCGCAGGAATAAATGGTTGTGCTCTTGCTTATGAGCTTTCTAAAAGAGGAAAAGATGTTATTGTTTTAGATAGAAGGCATATCGCTGCTGGAGCTACAGGAAGGTGCGGCGCAGGCATAAGACAGCAGTGGTCAACAAAAGAAAATGCAATTCTTGCAAAAAAAAGTGTTGAAATTTTTGAAAATCTTAGCAATGAACTGAATTATGATATTGGTTTTCGTCAGGGAGGATATTTGATAGCAATACATGATGAAAATGACATGCAACAGGCAAAAAAGAATGTTGAAATGCAAAAAAGCATAGGTTTGGATGTTAGAATAATTGATGCAGATGAAATAAAAGAAATTGTTCCAATTTTAGAGCCGAAAGGAATGGAAGCAATAGGAGCTACATTCTGTCCTACAGATGGGCATGCAGATCCATTTAAAACTGCTTACGGATACGCTATGGCAGCCATAAAACAGGGGGCAAGATTTTATAAATTCACAGAAGTAAAGAAAATAAGGGTTAAAGATAATGAAATAAAAAGTGTTGTTACAGACAGGGGAGAAATAAAAACAGGCGTTGTTGTAAATGCTGCAGGAGCATGGAGCAAGCAAGTTGCAAAAATGGCTGGCATAGAATTACCAAATAAACCAGTTAGAAAAGAAGCTCTGGTTACAGAACCAATAAAAAGAATATTTGATGCGATGGTAATATCATTTCGTCATGGCATATATTTTAGCCAGATGGAAGAAGGGCAAATTTTGGGTGGAATTCCTTCACCTGAAGAAAAAACTGGATACCATACTGAACCAACTTTTTCATTTTTGCAACGCATGGCTTACATGCTTGGAAAATATGCACCTGTTTTGAAAAGCATAAATGTGATGCGTCAATGGACGGGCTATTATGATGTTACTCCAGATGCATTGCCAATATTGGGAAAAACAAGCATAGAAGGCTTTATTCAATGCAATGGGTTCAGTGGTCATGGTTTCATGATTTCTCCAATGGTTGCGCGTTTGCTTGCTCAATTAATAAATGATGAAAAATTGGATTTGCCGATAGAAAGATTGAGTATAAATAGATTCAAAGGAAAGGTATTTAAAGAAAAATCAGTAGTTGGCTAATAAAGATTTAAATTTGTAGAGAGGTTATGAATATATGTATATAAGTGTTATAGGAGGAGAACAATGTAGCAGAGAAATTTATAATATGGCAATAGAAGTTGGCAGAAGAATAGCAAAAATGGGGGCAATTTTGATAACAGGTGGCAGGGGCGGCGTCATGGAGGCGGCGAGCAAAGGAGCGAAAATGGAGAATGGGATAACCATAGGAATACTTCCAAGCAACGACAGGCAGGAGGGCAATGATTATCTTGATTACAAAATTGTTACAGGCTTGGGCTATGCAAGGAATATTTTGGTTGTTTTGAATGGTGATGTCATAATTGCAATAGATGGACATTATGGAACACTTTCTGAAATTGCATACTCTGTTGAATATGGAAAACCTGTTTATGGATTGATGAGCTGGGATGTTGGAATAGAAAATTTTAACAATATTGATGATTTATTTAAAGAAATTGAGAAGAAACTATAAAATTTTTTAATCCTATTTCCCCAAAATGTATGCCAAGGGGTTCTTCTTATTAAATGCCATATATTTTTTGCGTTCTCCTATCCGAGGTTTATCTCTCATTATGGCTTTCTTTTAAAAATACTCGAGATGGCAAACAGTAGCCATAAAAGAAAAAAACACTATTACATTTATGAAGCCGAATAACATTAACCAAAATACAAGAAAATTCTATTTTATTGC
>JAGGSX010000063.1 GCA_021158865.1 Thermoplasmata archaeon | reverse complement strand
TTAAATCTGCAATTACTGTCATTCTATCTTTTCTCCAATTGATGCCATATTCTCTTATCTCCCTTAAAAAACCCATCAGAGCTTTTATGATTGTATAAAAATCTGTATATATGGATGTTGGCTGTCCTGTTGAGCCAGATGTGCTTACTAAATGTGCTTTTTCAAAATTGAAATTTGGAGGAACAATTCCATTTGGAAAATTTTTCCTTATATCTTCTTTGGTTAATATTGGAAGCTTTTCAATATTATCTATTGTTATCCTATCTATATCTATACCCTTATATTTTTTTCTATACATTGGTATTTTCATTGCATATTTCAGAATTTTTTTGAATGCCCTACTCCTGTATTTTTCAATAACACTTTTACTTTTCCATACTCTATCAACATCAGAAATGTAATATTTTGTAACTTTTGCAAGTGTCAATGGATTGAGGAATGGGTTCATTGAATGCTGAATGAGCATCCATTTATATTTTTTGCTAAGGAATTATCAATTTCATGATTGTCCTATAAAATTCGATAAATGGCTCATATTTTTTATAAATACCCATTTAATATACAAGCGGGAAGGGGCGGTTGCCTCCCTGATTTTTTTATTATTTTTCCCCTTCCCTGCCTCCACCTCAAAAATGTTTTAATCATGCTGGAAATGAGATTTTGGTAGAAATGCATAGGAAGGGCATTAGCAATCTTTAATCTGAAAAATTATATATACAGCTGATATATTTTAGCGGAGGGCCTGTAGCTCAGCTAGGTAGAGCATCTGGCTTTTAACCAGATGGCCAGGGGTTCGAATATTACTTGCATTGCAAGTATTCGGAAATCCCCTCAGGCCCGCTTTTATGTTTCTATTTATTATTGCCTATTCTTTATAATTCATAAGTATTTTAAATAAAATTTTGTTATATATTTGGTGTATATTTGAAGATTTCAATAGATGAAATTGATAAAAAAATAATTGAAATGTTGGAAAGAAATCCTGAGGCATCTCAAAAGGAGATAGCAAAATTTGTTGGGCTATCCCAGCCTTCCGTCAGTGCAAGAATAAAAAAATTAAAAGAGAATGGTCTTTTGTCTATAAATTTTGGAATAGATATTAAAAAAGCCGATTTGCATGTTGGAAAGATAGAAGTTAAAAATTTAAATATTGAGAAATATAAAAATTGTCCTCATATATTGAGCATATTGGAAACAAATGATGGCTACACCGTTTTTATAATCAGCGAGGATTTTTCGAGCATGGAATATTTTGCAAAGAAAAATTTTGGCAAGAATATAAAAATAATAATAGGTTCTTTTCCAAATTTTATAATGCCTTTGAAAATGACGAATAATGGATGTATTTCTGATTGTTTAAAGTGCCCATATTACAAAAATGGTCAATGCTTGGGTTGTCCGTCCTCAAAATATTATAAAGGAAAATTATGGTGAGGTTCACATTATAAAACTTGAAGCAGAATTGAAAAATATTTTTTAATCCAACAAATTCTTTTATATCATTATTTTTTTATCAGCATGATTAGACTTGGAAGGCTTGCATTATATCATTGTAATGAATGCAATATTCCGCTATTGAAAAAATCCCATGAAGGTATGGAAGCAAAGCATGTTGCCATCACGCCGCCTGGCGACGTGCGACCTGCTTTTGATTTTGATAGGAGAATGATTGGAGATGTAATAAAAAAGCAATTTGGCTCAAGTTATATGCCTTCTGTTGTTTTGCTGAATAGCATTCCTGCAATAGATAGAAGTGATGAAGTCATTATTGATGGAAGGGTGGCAGGCAACTTTTTTTATGATATTTTTCGTCAGAGATTTTATTTTCAAGTGAGACCATGGTATGCATCATTGATTGATATTAAGAAAGGATATGTTGTTGCCGATAATGGTGCTGTTGATTCAATTTTGAAAACATCAAATTTAATGGCTCCTGGAGTTAAAGAAGTTGACGGGGAAATAAAAGCAGGTGATGAAGTAATTGTTTTAAATGGAGGAGAAGTCATTGCAACTGGAAGGGCAAGAATGGATGGAAGCAAAATGATTGGAAGCAGAGGAATGGCAGTAAAAATAAGGCATCGTGGAATTGAAATGGTTGAAAAAGGTGAAAAAATAACATGGGAGCAAGTAATAAAAGCAAATGAAGATGTGATAAATAGCTACGAAACAAAAGCAAAAAAATTTATAGGCAATGCGATAAAAAAATACGGAAGGAAGGCTGCTATTTCATTCAGCGGCGGGAAAGACAGCCTTGCAACTTTATTGCTTACAATGGAAGCTGGCTATGATTTGCCCTTGATTTTTTTGAATACTGGCTTGGAATTTGATGAAACAATAGAACATGTTTATTATGTTGCATCTCATTATGGGGCGAATTTGATTGAAGAGAAAGCCGGCGATGTTTTCTGGCGGGCAATAAAATTTTTTGGTCCTCCTGCCCGTGACTATAGATGGTGCTGCAAGACATGTAAGATGGGGCCAGCTGTAAGGCTTATAAAGAAAAATTTTTCTAATGGGCTTCTTTCTTTTATAGGGCAGAGAAGATACGAATCTGAGAATAGGGCAAGGCATGGCGATACATGGTTCAATCCATGGATAAGCAATCAGATTGCTGTTTCGCCAATCCAAAACTGGACAGCCTTGCATATATGGCTATATTTATTTATGAAAAGAGCTAAATGGAATAAATTGTATGAACAGGGCTTTTATAGAATTGGATGCTGGTTATGTCCGTCTTCAAATATGGCAGATTTTAAATTGAAGAAGCATGAAGATTGGCAAATATTTGAAGAACAACTGAAAAATTTTTCAATAAAACATAACCTTCCAGAGAAATGGATTTCCCTTGGGTTATGGAGATGGAGAAGAAAGCCAAAATGGAGCATGATTGATTATAAAATAGAAGAAAAGAGAGAATACAAAATAAAAGGTAATGAAGAAAGAATAAAAAATTTTTTAAAAATAGTTGGCGATGATGAAAGAATAGCCAATATAAAAATTGATGAAAATAAAATTTATGCAGAAAAAGAACAAAATTTGGTTGAAGATGTTGTTTATAAAGCAATTAATTGCATGGGATGTGGTATATGTTTATCAAAATGCCCAAAGAATGCAATATATATAGAAAAAAATAAGGCATGGCTGACAGATGATTGCATTCATTGCAGACAATGCATGAATGAATGTCCTGTAATAACTTTTAGGTAAATGTTGTCCATCTCATTATTACTTTCATTTATTCCAGTCTTATTCCCATTTGTCCTTTATATTTTCCATTGTATGGTTTTAATGGCTCGCTGCTCAACCTTTCAAAAACAATCTGGCAAAATCTCTCACCCTGTTTTAAATTTATTTCATCTTTTGAATTGAATCCTGATAATGTTAAACAACCTTCAAAACCAGCATCAACTTTTCCAAAAGATGCCATTATTCCTTTCCTTGCATAAGTAGAACGAATCCAGAGCTGCGCCGCCATATTCCCGACTTTTATATATTCCTTGGTTGAAATAGCAAACCATTTTAAAGGTGGTATATTTGCTTCCTTTTTTCTCTCTCCATCTATAAAAATTTCATTTATTGTTAGGTCATATCCATTTGGAGTTAAATTTTTTTCATTGAACGGCTCAATAAAAATTTCACCTTTTGCGATGGCTTTTTTTATATCTCTATCAGATAGAATCATGCTTTTTTAACTGCCGTAAGTATAAATATTTTGATTTTTAGAACGACATTCATCTTGCTTGAAGAAGCAAGTTTGATATTAAAATTAAATTTATTATTGGTAAAAATAATTTTAACAAAGAATTTTAAAATAAGAGAAAATTAATTCACGTGATTGAGTTCAGGGAGTATATAAGGAAGCTCAACAGTCTATTAGAAAATTATATTCTTCCAAAGCCATGGACACCTGCTGAAGAAGCACTATATAAGCCATACAATCTCTTTGAAATGCCTGTTGAAGAAGCAAATAAAATGAAATTCAAAGCAATAAAATACTCATTTAAAAATCATTATGAAAATAACACATTTTACCATAAATTCTGTAAGGAAAATAATGTAACTCCAGATGATATAAAAAGCATGGATGACTTAACAAAAATTCCATTGCTTCCAGACAATTTTTTCAAAGATTATCCATCTGGTAAGGAATTTGCTTTATGGCTTGCAAATATTTTTACTGGTAAGCTACCAAATGTTGTCATAGATAAAAAAAATCCTTCCTTTGATGATGTTATAGATTCTTTCAATAAATCTGGAATGCTGATAGCATACAGCAGTGGAACGAGTGGAAAGCATACTGTTATTCCAAGAGACAGAAGGACATGGCTTCTCACAGAATATGCTCTTGCAAAAACGGTTGTGACAGCAGTGTATCCATTTCCATTTTGGGAGAAAAATATTCATGCTTATTGGATGATGTCAGACCCATTTAAAACAAATATATTTGCAGGAAAAATTGGAACAGTTTTATATGATGTCATCAAAGATACAAGAAGTGCCATCAATAAGCCAGTTACAGCAAATTTAATACAACAGGCAATGACTGGAGGGATAAAATCATCCATTATAAGGCTTGCAATGAAAAGGGAAAATAAAAAAATGATAAACAGAATGGTAAAATGGTTTGAAGATAATGATAAAGAAAAGAATAGAATTGTAATGCTTGGTGCTCCTTTTGTTCTTTACTTTGCTATAAAAGAATTGGAAAAAGAAGGAAAAACATACGACTTCGGGGAGCGCGGCGCGGTCGTCACAGGCGGCGGCTGGAAGATATATGAGAATGAGCGTATTTCTGTTGAAAAATTCAGGAAGGAAGTTAATGCAATACTTGGCATTCCAGAAGAGCAAATTTTGGATTTATATGGCATGGTTGAAGGAAATGGATGGATGATTCACTGTCCTGAAGAACATTATTTACATGTTCCTATGAGTTATTATCATCCCATTGTATTGGATAAAAATATGGAGCCAGCAGGAGATGGAGAAGAAGGAAGATTTGCATTCTTGGATGCCCTCGCAAGCAGTTATCCAAGTTTTGTTATAACAGGGGACAATGTTAAAATGCATAATAGCTGTGGATGTGGAAGAAGTAGCCTTATTCTTGAGCCAGAAGTTACACGAGCCATAGGAAAAGAAATGAGGGGATGCGCTGAAGAAATGCGTAAGATGCTTGCAACTGATTTGAGTAGATAAAATGCCAAGTTTAAAAGAAATGAAGGAAAGGGAATATATTCCTCCAAAGCCAATGTTTTTATTAATGGTGAAAGGAGCATTATCACTTTCAAAAGTTTTGCTATTCAATATGAGAACTTTGAAGAAAGCGAGATATAATGCAACTTATGTAAGGCCTGCAAGGAAATATGAAATACCTGAATATAAGCCATATATGAAATGTCATAAATCAAATGAAAAATATTTGAGAAGAACATTATTCGTCAATCCATGTGCAGAAGAAATAGTATCCATGGCTTATAAACTTGGAGCTTTCGAGCTTGATGATTATGAATATGCAAAAAATGCATTTGAATTTGTGAAAAGAAATTTATTCCTTGAATTTGTTGAAATGGATGACGCTGTTTCTACTTTAAAAAGAGGTTCAGGAACATGTCTTCACATGCTCAATCTATTCGTAGCTTTATGCAGGGCAGCTGGAATAAAAGCAAGGTATAAACTATATGCCCTTTCAATGATAGAATCATGGTATGATGCTTTGGTTGCTGTTGACCCTCTCATGAAAAAATGGTATGATGCAATGGGCTTTTTCACAATGCATGGAGAAGCAGAAGTTTTTGTAAATAATAAATGGTATCCAGCAGATGTGGCGCCGACGCCAGAACGCCAAGCGGCAGCAGGCATCCCAATAACGAAATTTGGAGAAGACTCCATAGGCGTGTGGTTTTTTGCTTTGCCTGGTTCTATTATGAGGATGGAGAGCCTTCCTTATGGGATCGGTAGTTCTTTGAAAGTTCTTCTAAAAATTGCTCCCGGAACTGTCGCTACAATAAATAACAGCATATTGAAGCAAATTGAAGAAGGGAGAAAGATTATAGAAGAGGCTGGAGGGGAAAATGAATATGACAAAAAAGCAAGAAAGAGTAAGGCAAAGAAGCCAATAGTTGGTTTGGAAAAGAAAGAAGGACTTATATTCAAATATGAGGAATAGAGAAAATAGAAAGGTAAATAGTTATAAAATTTTATAGAGTAAGGAAATTATTTATTCATGCTTTATTAAATAAAAAATAATTCATGAGCAGAAGAGGAATAGAAGACCTAAAATAAAAAATTAATGGAGGAAAAATATTTGTAATCAAATTTCTACTATCGCAAAGAAATATTTATATAATAATATAAATTGCCGTTTGATGAGCGAACAACAAGAAAATGTAATATATGTAGGAACAAAGCCTGCTGTGAAATATGCTGCAGCTGTAGCAGCAGAATTTGAAAATGGTGCCAGTGAGGTTTTTTTGAAGGCGAGAGGAAGAGCAATTTCCAGAGCAGTAGATGCAGCTGAAATAACCGTGAATAGATTTTTGGAAGGTGTAGAGGTGAAGGATATAAAAATATCAACAGAAGAACTTGAGAACAGGAATGTTTCATCTATAGAAATACTTCTATCAAAAGTTTAATAGAAGTGCAACTCCAATAAGACAGGCTGTGCCGGCAAAATCCATCAAGCTCGTGAGCAAAGGAATGCTAACATTGTCAGGATTTAATCCAATTTTAAATGAAATTGTTGAGATGTAAAATGAGAGTATATTCACAATTACGACAAGCAGTTCTCCAGCTATTAGAGAAATTAAAATCATTTTGAATATGCCATAGCTTTTTAATCCCATGGTAATGCCAGCGATATAACCAAATATTCCAATTAAAGGAAATATTATAAGTCCTATTATATGGACTATGATAAATAAATCCAAAACATTTTTTTTAGCTTCTCCACATTTCATTTCTCCTGTGTGAAGGGCAGAAGAAAAGCGAGCGGACAATATGCTTGCTATTGCGCCGCCGTCTTCCAGAAAAGCAGGGACAATGGTCAAAATTGCTGCCGCTTCCATTATTCCTTCAAATTTAGCCCCAAGAATAATTCCAGAAAAACTGCTTAAAAGACCGCATATAATAAGGATTGGTATACTTTCTACTAATATCCTTTTTGCAACCTTGCTTTTGGATGAATAAATGGAAATTACAATACTCAATGAAAGGAAAATTAAAAACGCAATAATCTTTGTTTCTTCATTCAAAAGCAGAACAATTTCCATTGAAAAGAAGAGGAGAGGCAATGTTACAATATCTCCAGTAAGTGTTATTAAAGGAGCCGTAACATTATCTGGATTCCATCCTTTAGAATAGCTGAAGAATGTAGTTATGAATGTAAAAAAAACCATAATGAATGCTGAAAAAATTCCAGCAAGTATTGAAATGAGCATCAAATCAATTATGCCAACTTTCATTCCAAGATATCTTGCTATTATCCATGCTAATATCCCGAGATATAAACTCATTGAAAATGTCAAGACAAATGAAGAATTTATATTATCTCCAAGCAAGTTACTTTTTTTTCCAACAACGATTTCTCCAGTATGCAGATATGTTCCTAAACGGGAGGCAAGCGTAGCAAATATATTGCCCCTCATATCAATTGTTGGAGGTATTAAAATGATAAGGGCAGGCAATGCATTTAATCTGCCTGTAAAATAACCCATGGTTACGCCAGTTATTAAATCACCAAAAGTGCAAAATAGAAGAGAAACCAAACTCTCCTTTAGGTCTTTTGCCCTCTGCCCCTTCAATAACCATGCATTCATGCATATCGCCCTCAGGAGGTGGTTCTTTCTTCATCCTGAAGGTTAGCCTTTTATTATTTAATTTATTTTCGTGATACGTGCTAACAATTTTCCGCTAATGTTTATATTTAATACGAGCATTACCAAGCGGTGAAAAAATGGACGCCAAAGAATATGTGGAGAATATTATAGAAAAAGTTAAAGAGAAGGATCCTGGAGAAAAAGAATTTCATCAGACAATAACTGAAGTGCTAACATCATTAATACCGGTAATTGAGAAAGAACCGAAATACATGAAAAATAAAATTTTGGAGAGAATAACAGAGCCAGAGCGAGTAATAATATTCCGTGTATCGTGGGAAGATGATAACCATGAAATACATGTAAATCGTGGTTATAGAGTCGAGTTCAACAGTGCTATAGGGCCATACAAAGGTGGGCTTCGCTTCCACCCAACAGTAAATTTAAGCATACTAAAATTTTTGGGCTTCGAACAGATATTCAAAAATTCATTGACAGGGCTGCCGATGGGCGGCGGAAAGGGCGGCTCCGACTTTGACCCACATGGCAAAAGCGATAATGAGGTGCGACGCTTCTGTGAGGCTTTCATGAGCGAGTTGTATCGCCACATTGGACCAAATACAGATGTTCCTGCTGGTGACATAGGCGTTGGAGGAAGAGAAATCGGCTATTTATTTGGGGCTTACAAGAAAATTGTTGATAGATTTGAAGGTGTGCTTACAGGAAAAAATTACAATTGGGGTGGTTCATTGATAAGGCCAGAAGCAACAGGCTATGGAGCAACATATTTCCTCACGGAAATGCTTAAGTCAAAAGGAACTGATCTGAATGGCAAAAAAGTTGCAATATCTGGTAGTGGAAATGTGGCACAATTTGCTGCAAAGAAGGTTACAGAGCTTGGAGGAAAAGTAATAACGTTATCAGATTCTAAAGGAGCAATGTCTCTTCCAGATGGATTAAATGATGAAATATGGCAGGCTGTCTATGAAACAAAAGCTATAAAGCATGGAAGATTGCAGGAAGTGGCAGAAAAATTTGGATTGGAATGGCATGCTGGAAAGAAAGCATGGGAAATTGTTGATAGTGTGGATATTGCATTTCCATCTGCTACACAAAATGAAATTGATTTAAATGATGCAAAAAGGCTGGTAAATGCTGGCGTTATGGCAGTAGTAGAAGGAGCAAACATGCCTTCTACATTGGAAGCAATTGATTATTTCCATGAAAATGGTGTGTTATTCGGGCCTGCAAAAGCAGCAAATGCCGGCGGCGTCGCAGTCAGCGGGTTAGAAATGTCTCAAAATAGCTTGAGATTGCAATGGACTGCCGATGAAGTTGATAAAAAACTGCATGACATCATGGTGAACATATATAAGGCAAGTGCAACCTATGCTGAAAAATATGGACATGCTGGCAACCTGTTAATTGGAGCAAACATTGCCGGGTTTGTAAAAGTAGCCGACTCTATGATTGACCAAGGAATATACTAATTCTTTTCCTTCTTTTTTATTTAATTGGTTTTATGGATGGTATCCAGTCAAAGTTGAGCCATGGTATCTTTGGCATTCTCCCCAAATGTCCTATAATTGGCTTTGGTAAGGGAAGAATCCATTTACTCCAATGATTTCGGAGCCATAAATTATGAAATGAATATAATTCAATATCTTTCTTGTTTCTTACAAAATTATTTTGTAGAAATTTGTTGAAATTGCTTGTAATGATGATACTCGCATTACCATTATTTTTGAAATTGTTCTTATAAAATTTATTGTGCATAGAACCTTCTATCCACATTCCCCAATTGTTTTTGGAGATAAAAGTATTTTTATTAGATGATTGAATACCAATTCCTCCAGAGTTGCTATTTATAAAATTTCTGGAAATGTTATTATAATAAGAGCCATAAAGTGATATTCCCTCCCAATTGTGAGAAATATTATTATTTTGAATAAAATTTTCTGTCGAGTTTGATATGCATATTCCTTCTTCACATAAACTTATTTCATTATTTGAAATGTTGCAATTCTTTGATTTCCATAAAAATATTCCTATTGACACATCTGAAATATTTTGATTTTTTACCGAAATATTTTCACATTTTATCAGTATAACTTGACCAGCTTCTTTTATAATTTCATCTGATTTTTCTTCCATGTAAACTAATGGTTTTCCATTTATAGTATTTTGATATATCTCATTATGACCAATTTCTTTGCTCATCCACCATCTAATCCATATTCCATCCTGTGTGAATTCATTATTGGCAATGATATTGTCCTTGCAACTATATTCAATCGAAACCCCCCAGCAATTGTTTATAAACCTATTGTCTTTAATCAAATTATCATTAGAAGAATAACCAAGAGAAATACCAGCCAATCCATTAAAAGACATAATATTTTTTTCAATAACATTCTTATTCGATATTTCTAATCCATCATATTCATTATGGGCAATATAATTTTTTCTTATTACATTATGAGAAGAAGCATACATTCCTATGAACTCATTTAAAATAATCCTATTTTCTTCAATATGGTTAAATGAACCATCGCACCATATTCCATAATCTCCATTTTTCATACACGTATTGTTCATAAAAACATTATATGAACCATTGCATTTTATTCCTATTCCATTATTTGAAAAATTGCTATTCATGACTTTGCAATGATTGCAATTGAGTAATTGGATTGCAATACTTGTATAATTTATGCTTATATTGCTGATTTCAATATAGCTGGAATTAACAACGATTATTTGTCCTGCCTTTTCATAAATTTCTTTCTCTTTCTCATTTTCAATATAAATCAATGGCTTTCCATTTATGCTATTATTTTCTATTTTATTTTGATATGAGTATGCAATAATTCCACTTCTTAAAAACTTGTTATTTTTTATTACATTGTCAGGTGAATATAATGCCATGCCGCCGTAAAAGCCGCCGCTGCACTCTCCACATTGTGATAATATATTTTTTTCTATGATGTTATCTCTTCCTTCAACACTCATCCCGCTCCTACAACAATTGGATATGTTATTATATGCAACATAATTATTTACTCCCGAAACAATGATTCCATCTGATACATCAAATATTTTATTTCCAATGACATTATTTTCATTTGAGTAAACATCAATTGCGTGTTCTATACCTCCCATCACATTATTTTCTATTAAATTGTTATTACACCCTGCCATCAAATACAATCCACCTTTCGAAAATTGTATCGTATTATTTCTAATTATATTTTTGGAAGATTTGTCAAAGAATAAGCCCCACCATGCATGAGAATATATTTTGTTTCCTTCAATCAAATTATGATTTGAATAAATCTGCATTCCATAAAAACCGTTATTTGTAATAATATTATTCAGTATTTTTGCATTATCGGAAAATATGCCAATTCCCCCTTTCTCACGAAATCCTGCTATTCCTCCGTTTCTAATTTTAAAATTTGAAATGGTAGCACCCTCTGCTTTTATTTGAATGACATATCCTCTCTTCATTCCATCTATTATTGTTGTTTCTTTATTTTCTCCTATAAGCTTAACAGATTTATCAATAACCAAATTTTCATAATATGG
>JAGGSX010000197.1 GCA_021158865.1 Thermoplasmata archaeon | reverse complement strand
TGTTTCATAAAATAAAATAAAGCAAACTTTATAAAACTTTATAGATTAAAAATACAACAAAGCAATTCCATCAAATTTTTATATTATATCATGCTTTAAAAGCATGATTATAGCTCCTTCAATATTATCCGCAGATTTTTCAAAGCTTGGAGAGGAGATAAAAGCCGTTGAACCATACGCAGATTGGATTCATATTGATGTCATGGATGGAAATTTTGTTCCAAATATAACTATTGGTTCTCCCGTAGTAAAAAGTTTGAGAAAAGTAACCATGCTTCCATTTGATATTCATCTCATGATTGAAGAGCCTGAAAAACATTACATGGATTTTGTTAAAGCTGGAGCTGATTTCATAACAATTCATGTTGAATCAACTAAAAATCTTCATAGGCTCATAAATGAAATAAAAAAATATTGCAAAGTTGGGATTGCTCTAAATCCTGCCACGCCTTTATGCATGATTGAAAATATCATTGAAGAAATAGACTTGCTACTTATAATGAGCGTTGAACCGGGCTATGGAGGACAAAAATTTATAGAAGGAAGCATAAAAAAGATAAGCAAGGCAAGAAAAATGATTGGAAAAGATGTTTACCTGAGCGTAGATGGCGGCGTCGATGGGAGCAATGCGGCGTTGATAAAAAAGGCGGGGGCAGATGTTTTGGTTTCAGGTTCATATATTTTTAAAAGCAGGAGTTATAAGAAAGCTATTGAATCGTTGAGAAAGGCATAGTAAAAATTTTAATGTCCCTTTGCATGGCTATTTGATGAAGATAAGCATTGTTATACCAACATTGAATGAGGAAGAAGGCATAGGAGCAACAATAGATAGTATTAAGAAAGAGGAATTTGAAAAAAGAGGGTGGGATTATGAAATAATAATCGTGGATGGGAATTCAAAAGATAAAACAAGAGAGATTGCCTCCAATAAAGGAGCAAAAATTATAATTGAACCTCGCAAAGGCTATGGAAGGGCATATAAAACTGGCTTTTCGATGGCGGATGGCGACATAATTGTTACTGGTGATGCAGATGGAACATATCCTTTTGATGAAGTTCATAAATATATTGATTTAATGATAGAAAAAAACCTTGATTTTATAACAACAAACAGGTTTGCTGGATTAAAACCAAATGCAATGTCGTTCAAGCATTTTTTTGGGAATTTTATTTTGTCTTCTTCGCTTAAAATTTTTTATGGAATTAGAATTAAAGATTCGCAATCTGGAATGTGGATTATAAGGAAAGATGCATTAAAAAAAATTAAGCCATTGGAAAAATTTGATGATGGTATGCCATTTAGTGAGGAGATAAAGATAGAAATGTTTAGAAGGAAAGACATCAGAGCAATTGAGATACCTTCTCATTTATATAAAAGGAAAGGAAAAGCAAAACTTCAATCGTGGAAAGATGGATGGCTTAATCTAAAGTTTTTAATGGTCAATAGAGTCAGAAGCTAAGAAAATTGAAACTGAAAAAGTTAAATAGTGGATTTTGATATTGAAGTATGAGACGAATATTAGCTCTTATTGTTGTTGTGTCTCTTTCGCTGCCTTCCATAGCGGTGGCATATCCAGAGAAGGAAAATAAGGAAAAGATGGAAGTTTATGATTCTTTTGGAAATAAGATAATGGAAAAAATGATAAGCAGTAAAGAGGAAAGTAAAATTGAAAGCGATTTATCACAGGGAAGAATAAGCCCGATGATTGAAAACTTGCTTCCAAAAAAGATGGATTTTGGAGTTTTAACATATATAGTTAGCTATGGAAGAGGAAAAGTGTATATTCCATTGCACCGTGACGGAAGTTTTCTAAGGTTTTTTTTGCGACCGATATTCTTCCAATATGAAAAAGGAATAACATTTGCAAAATTTGGAGCAAACTATGCATGGGATAGATGCAAGACATTTGGAGATTACGGTATAATGATAAGGAGCCAGCGTGGCATAATGATTGGATTTGTTGGATTACATATAAAGATAGGGCATAAATTAACACCAGATACACATATATTCATTGGAGGAAGCTGGATAACAGTAGGAAACGACCTCTTCCTATAATTTCCATTCTTCTGCCAGTTTTTCAATTAATTCTCTCTGCCTCCTCGTCAATTTTTTTGGAATTTCTATTTTTATCCTTAATACCAAATCTCCCCTCCTTTTTCCATTTAAAGGTGGCAAGCCTCTTCCTCTAATCACTATTTTATCACCGTATTGAGTTCCTGCAGGAATTTTTACATTAACCTTTCCATCTATTGATTCAACTTCTATTTTACCTCCAAGAGCAGCTGTCGGAAAATCGATTTTCAATTCTTTATACAGTGTTGTTCCATCTCTGGAATATCCATCTTCATGTTTTATGCGAATTTCTACAAATAAATCTCCAGGGACACCATTTTTTGGCATTTCTCCTTTTCCAGCAAGCCGCAATCGCATCCCATCCTCAACTCCAGAAGGAATATGAATTTTATATGTTTTCTTCTTCAATATTCTTCCTGTTCCCTTACAAACTGGACATTTTTCTTTTATTATTTTTCCTGTTCCACCACACATATCACAGGGAACAACCGTTACTGATTGAAAAAATCCCATGCTTCTCGTAATTTTTATTTGTCCGGTTCCATGACATTTTGGACAGGTTTTAATGGCATCTTTATTTGCTGCTCCAGTTCCATGACATTTTGGGCATTCAACATAAGTTTTTATTGCTATTTCTTTATCAACTCCAGTTAAAACATCTTTGAGCGATATTTCTGTGGATACCAAAATATCTCTTCCTCTATCCTGTTTTTTTCCATGTCCTTCAAAGAAATATTTGAAAAAATCGCTGTCTCTAAAAAAATTGCCACCAAAGAAGGAGTTAAACAAATCTCCAAAAATATCATGCAAATCTGAAAAATGGGTGAAATCATTCCATGTAAATCCTGTATCTCCAAATACTGTCCCTTTTAATCCTTCTTCTCCATATTTATTGTATATATCTCGCTTTTTGTCATCTATGAGAACTTCGTATGCCTCACTAATTTCTTTAAATTTCTTTTCTGCTTCTTTTTTATTATCTGGATTCAAATCTGGATGATATTTTTTAGCAAGTCTTCTATATGCTCTTTTTATTTCATCCTTTGTTGCATTACGGCTCACCCCTAAAATCTTGTAGTAATCCTTACCCAATGCCTATCACTTCTTCTCCTCGTAATTTGCATCCATATATTCTCCTTTATCTTTCTTCTCCTGTTTTTCTTGCTCCTGCCTCTGATACATTGCAGCTCCTATCTTCTCCACTTTTTTTCCCAGTTTATCTATCTCTTCTTTTATTTTCTCGATATCTCCTTCATGATATATTCTTTCTGCTTCTTTTATCTCATCCTCAATTTCTTTTTTCAAATCTTCGGGTATCTTGCTTCCATATTCTTCAAGAGATTTTTTTGATGCATAAATCAATGATTCCAATTGATTTTTCTTCTCTATTTCCTCCCTCCTTTTCTTGTCTTCTTCTGCATATTTCTCTGCCTCTTTCTTCATTCTCTCAATTTCCTCATCTGATAATTTCGTTGATGCTGTTATCGTTATTCCTGTTTGTTTGTTGGTTGCTTTATCTTTTGCATTCACATGAAGTATTCCATTGGCATCTATGTCAAATGTTACTTCAATCTGTGGGACGCCGCGAGGAGCCGGCGGAATCCCTGTTAGATTAAACATGCCTAAAGAAACATTATCTTTTGCCATTGGTCTCTCTCCTTGAACAACATGTATCGTTACCGCAGTTTGAAAATCTGAAGCAGTTGTAAAAATCTTTGATTTTTTTACAGGAATTGTTGTATTTGCAGGAATTAATGGCTCGACCAAACCGCCAAGAACTTCAACTCCAAGAGTCAATGGTGTAACATCAAGTAAAACTATATCCTTGACTTCTCCAGCCAAAACCGCACCCTGCAAGGCGGCTCCGGTGGCGACACATTCCATCGGGTCAATGCCTCTCTCAACTTTCTTTCCCATGTATTCTTCAACAAATTTTTGAACAACTGGCATTCTTGTTGGTCCTCCAACCAAAATTATTTTATTTATATCTTCTTTTTTCAATTTTGCTCCTTTCAATGCTTCATCTATGCTATGCTTGGTTTTTTCAATTATTGGCATCACCAATTCTTCCAATTTTGCTCTGGTAAGTGTAACTTGAAGATGCTTTGGTTCATTATCAACCACAGTTATGTATGGAAGATTTATTTCAGTTTGTAAAACAGTTGATAACTCTATTTTTGCCTTCTCTGATGCTTCTTTTAATCTTATATACGCATTTTTGTCTTTCCTCAAATCAATTCCTTCTTTTTTCAAAAAATCTTCTGCAATCCAGTCAATTATTGCATTATCCATATCTGTCCCTCCAAGTTGGGTGTCTCCAGCTGTCGATAAAACTTCAAAAACTCCCTGTCCATATTCCATTATTGTAACGTCTAATGTGCCGCCGCCAAAATCATATATCATTATTTTCAATTCTTCTTCACTTTTGTCTATACCATAAGCAAGAGATGCTGCAGTTGGTTCATTTATTATACGAACCACTTTCAAGCCAGCTATTTCTCCTGCATCCTTTGTTGCCTGCCTCTGATTATCATTGAAATATGCAGGCACAGTTATAACTGCTTTATTTATCTTCTCTCCTAAATAAGATTCAGCATCTTTCTTTATCTTTTGGAGAAGAAATGCAGATAATTGTTGGGGTGTGTATTCCTTGCCCCATATCTTGTATTTGTAATCGGTTCCCATTTTCCTTTTGAACGCATAAACTGTTCCCTCTGGATTTGTCAATGCTTGCCTCCTTGCAGGTTCTCCAACCAATAATTGTCCGTCTTTTGTAAATGCCACATAAGATGGAAATGCTTTTCCATACATTGTGTTTCCTTCTGCACTTGGTATTGTTTTTACAACTCCATTTATATATACTGCTGCTGCAGAGTTGCTGGTTCCCAAATCTATTCCAATTATCTTTTCACTCATTCTTCTTCACCTCCTTTTTTTGAAACTATAACTTTTGAATGCCTTAAAACCATATCTCCAATCATATATCCGCGCTGATATTCTTCCATAACTATATTATCTTCTTCACCATCAACAACTCCTATCGCTTCATGTAAATTCGGATTAAACTTTTTTCCCTTTGCTTTTATTTCTTTTACATTATGTTTTTCTAAAATTTTCTTCATATTTTTATAAACCAATTTTATACCATCATTCAAATTTTTATCATATTCAATTGCTTTTTCTAAAGACTCGTATGGCTCAAGAAATTCTTTTATTATACCTGCTTCTAAAATTTTCTTCTCTTTTTCAATTTCTTTCTCCATCATTTTTCTGAAATTATCAAATTCTGCAAGTTTGCGAAGATATTTCTCTTTATATTTATCTCTTTCCTTTTTCAAATTATCAAGTTCTTCCTTTACATCTTTTTCTTTCTCACTCATTACTCAAGCATATTAGTTCTTCAATATAAAAATTTCTACAAATGAATATTCATTTATTCCTCTACTATTCTTTTTGCTTTCCCCTCACTCCTCGGCAAACTATTTGGCTTTACAACTTCAACTGGAATATGCAAATTCAATATTGAATATATCTCGTCTTCGATTTTTCTCTCTAATTCATCGATGTTGCCTTCATTGTATCTTTCTTCAGTTGGTTCAATCCTCGCTACCAACGTTGTCATACTTTTTTCCTTTTTCTTAACAAGCTGATAATTTCCACTTGTTCCTTCAACACTCATTATTGCTTCTTCTATCTGAGATGGAAATACAATAACTCCTTTTATCTTGAGCATGTCATCGCTTCTTCCCTTAATTCTTGTTTGAATCGGCAAAGTTCTTCCACACTCGCATTCTTCTTCCATATATCCAGCTATATCTCTCGTCCTGAATCTTATTGCAGGAAAAGCTTCTTTTGTTAAGGTTGTAAAAACCAGTTCCCCTTCTTCACCCGGCTCAAGCCTCTCTCCAGTTTTTGGGTCAATTATCTCAGCCAGAAAATGGTCTGCATTTATATGCAATTTCTTCTCCTCACATTCTGAAACAACACCAGGCCCTATAATTTCAGTCAATCCATAATGCTCATGAGCAATAATCCCCCATGTTTCTTCTATTTTCTTCCTCATCTCATCGCTCCACGATTCAGCACCAAAAAGACCAAGATGCAATTTGAAGTCATTTTTTGGGTCAAACCCCATTTCTTCTGCAACCTCAGCCATATAAAGGGCATAACTCGGCGTCGCCGCTATGGCTGTCGCCCCAAAATCTTTCATAACTGATATTTGCCTTTTTGTGTTTCCACTGCTTATTGGAATAACCGTTGCTCCTATTTTCTGTGCCCCCTTTTCAAATCCATGTGCTCCTGTAAATAAACCATATCCATAAGAATTTTGCATAACATCGCTTTTTCTAAGCCCATTTGCCCACAATGAACGAGCCATAACATCTGCCCATATTTCAAGGTCATTTTTTGTATATGTTCCAACGACTGGCTTCCCTGTTGTGCCTGAAGAAGCATGAATTTCAACAACATCATCCATTTCAACACACAGCAGGCCGAAAGGATAATAATCACGCAATTCCTGTTTTGTTAAAAAAGGTATTTTTGATAAATCATCCAAGCTTTTGATATCATCTGGCTTTATTCCTGCTTTCCTAAATTTTTCGTGGTATATCTCATTTTTTTCATAAGCTGCTTTAACCACTTTCCTTAATCTCTTCAATTGCAATTCTTTTAAATCTTTCAAAGGCATGGTTTCTATTTTTTCATCCCAATATTTCATGCTGGTAAATGAAAAAGCATTTAAAAATTTAGCCAGACAAATGCATACTTTTCAAAAATTTTATTAGCATATTTAGCACTGCACAAACATAAATTTTATATGTATGTTTTAAATTCAAAATGTTAGCAAAATGATGATAATATGAGCAAGCCAATAGGAGTTAGGATAGATACAAGACAGGAAGGGGTTTGGATTAAATTTAAAGAGTTTGTAGAAAATAAATATGGTAAAAAACATACAGTTTTGGGAGACGAGCTTGTAAGAGCTTTGCAACTTTATCTTGATCTGTATGAAAGAGCAGGCAGAAACAAACTTGAATTAGAAACACATGTAATTAAAAAGAAAGCAGGAGAAATAGAAATAAAGTCATTGAAAGAAATTTCTTATGACTTGTTAAATGCCTTAATCTCAATAAAAGGATATGCAGATGAACTCGAAGAGAACGTAAAAGATGAAGAAATAAAAAAGAAAATAGAAAAATTGAGGCACATTGTCATGAGAGCACAAAAAATGCTTCAAAACAGGATAGAAGACATAGGATGAGAAAAATTGGATTTGTTGTAAATCCGATTGCTGGCATGGGAGGGAAAGTAGGACTTAAAGGAACAGATGGAATGATAGATGAAGCAATAAAGAGGAAAGCAAAAATTGTTGCTGTGAAAAAAGCCGAAGAATTTTTATCTCATCTAAAAAATTTTGACATTTATACTGCATCACATTTAATGGGTGAGAATGAATGTAAAAAATTTAATATAACGGCAAAGGTTGTATATAAATCAAAAATTCCAAGCAATAGTGAGGATACAAAAAATGCATGCAAGGAATTTTTGAAGTATGGCGTTGATATAATAATTTTTGTTGGGGGAGATGGAACTGCGAGAGATGTATACAGCATTGTTAAAAAAAATGTTGCTATACTTGGAATTCCTGCTGGTGTGAAAATGTATTCTGGTGTTTTTGCTTTTACGCCCTATGAAGGAGCTGAAATAATAAATAATTTTGAGGGATTTGAAGAAAAAGAAATAATGGATATAGATGAAAATGCTTTTAGAAAAGGTGAATTTAAGGTTTCTTTAATTGGCTATGCAATTGTTCCAAGGCATGAGAAAATTCAGAATAGCAAAGGTATTTTACCTAATGAAGGAAAGGAAGAGATTGCAGAATGGTTCATTGATAATATGGAAAGCAATACAATATATATAATTGGGGGGGGAAGCACTACATGGGAAATTAAAAAAGCAATTGGGATAAAGGGAAGCTTCCTTGGAATAGATGTTATTTGTAATAAAAAAATTTTATGCAGAGATTCAGATGAAAAATGCATATTAAAAAATTTGAATAGGAAGGCAAAAATTGTTGTAAGTCCATTAGGAGGGCACGGATTTATTTTTGGGAGAGGAAATCAGCCCATAAGCAGTAATGTTATAAAAAAAGTTGGATTGAAAAATATAATAATTGTTGCAACAAAAGATAAACTTGCCAGACTTGAGAGCCTTAAAGTTGATACTGGAGACGAAAAACTAAATGAAAGGATGAGAGGCTATATAAAAGTGATTACGGGCTATAATGAAAGCAAAATTATGAAAATTATTTAATTCTTCTTTTTATGACATCTGCAAGCCTTTTAATTCCTTCTTCTATCTCATCATCTCGGGCATTTGTAAAATTAAGTCTCATTGTGTTATAGCCATCTCCATTTACATAGAATGCTCTTCCATTTATATAAGCAACTTTACTGCTAACAGCTTCTGGAAACATCTCGACAGTATTTATATACTCGGGCAATTCAACCCACAGGAACATGCCGCCCCTCGGCTGCGTCCATTTGCAGCCGGGCGGGAAGAATTTTTCTAAAGCGGAAAGCATGATATCTCTCTTTTTCCTATACATTTCAATTATTTTTGGAATCTGTTTGTCTATGTAGCCATATTTTATATAATAATAGGCTATCAGCTGAGTGAATGTAGAAGTGCATAAATCCATCGATTGTTTTGCTATCATCATTTTTTTTGCAATTTCAGTAGGAGCAGCAACATAGGCAAGTCTTAAGCCCGGTGACAAAATTTTTGAAAAAGTAGCCATGTAGATAACCTGTTCATTGTTGTCAAATGCTTTTATTGGCTTTATTGCATTTCCTTCGAATCTAAGTTTTCCATAGGGGTCATCTTCCAAAATTAAAATATCATGCTCCTTTGCTATTTCCAGCATTCTTTTTCTTCTATCCTCGCTCATTTCAACTCCAGCTGGATTCTGAAAAGTTGGTATGGTATAAATTAACTTTACTTTTTTTCCTTCTTTTTCAATTTCATTTATTTTTTCTTCAAGCAAATCAACTCTCATGCCATTATCATCCAATGGAATGCCAATAAGTTTAGCCCTATATGCAAGAAATGCATTTATCCCTCCAAGATATGTTGGCAAGCCCGTTATAATTACATCTCCTTCATTTATGAATATTTTCCCGACAATGTCCAATGCCTGTTGAGAGCCAGATGTTATCAAAATGTCGTCCATACTTACATCAATTCCATCTTTTCCAATAAAATCTGCAAGTTGTTTCCTAAATTCTTTCAATCCAGGAGTTGGACCATATTGGAGAGCCTTGCTTCCTTCATTTTCTAATATCATGCTCACTATTTCATTTATCTGGTGAAGAGGAAATGTGTCTGGATTTGGTAAACCACCTGCAAATGAAATTACATCGGGCTGTTGAGAAAGCTCGAGTAATTCTCTTATCTCAGATGAACGCATTTTTTTAGCATTATCAGAATAAAATTTTTCATAATCCATGCAGGTAAATGTATTTTATATTAATATCTATTTTCTGATGAATGATAACACATATCATGCAAATTATTTTAATTGCAATGAATTCATTATAAAATGTTTGCATCATTGCTAATCTTTATGACATCGTTCTTTGCATTGATATATTCGACAGAATTTTTTGTTAAAGGAATAGAAGGTTTGAGAGCAAAATATGGAATAAGTCTGGCTGTTTCAGGCGCCAGCATCGCCGCCATAGGAAGTAGCATGCCTGAATTTGCATCTTCATTATTCTCAGTTTTTGAAAAGCATCCAAAAATAGGAATTGCAACAATAGTTGGCTCTGCAATTTTCAATATAACAATTATTGTGGGTGTATCTGTAATAATAAAAAAAACAAAGGTTTCAAAAGAGGTTGTCAATAGGGATGGTTTATTTTATTTAATAGCCATATTACTCCTTTCCATTTTTTCTATTGATGGAAAAATAACAAGATATGAAATGATAATTTTTGTAGTTGCATATATTTTTTATGCATTTTTTTTGATAAAACACAAAAGAGAAAAAGCTAAAAATATTGACCTGAAAAAAAATTTAAATTTTTTTATAAAATCATTGCTTTTAAGGTTTTTTTCAGCCAATTTTTTGATAAAAGAAACTGTTGAAATAACCTCCATGCTTGGACTGTCAGAAGCTGTATTCTCTCTAATTGTAATTGCCATAGGAACTTCTCTGCCAGATTTATTCACCTCCATACACGCTGCCCGCCTTGGGTATGGCGACATGGCTATATCAAATGCTATTGGTAGTAATACTTTTGATATATTGATTGGCATTGGCTTACCGTATTCTCTCACAAAAAGTGTTGAAGTTGCTGGGGCTCTGAATTTCTCTTTATTATTTTTATTTATTTCATATATAATAACATTTTTAATTCTTTACTTCAGGCAAAACATGGGAAAATTTGAAGGCATGCTATTCATTTCAATTTATGCAATCTTTTTAATTTTTATATTGATGGGTTAATGTTTTAAAATTAGAACCCATATAAATATAATGGAAAGGCACGATGTTGCTATCATTGGAGGAGGAATAGCTGGCTTAACTCTCGCAAAATTTTTAGCAGAGTATGGTATAGATTTTGTTTTGCTGGAAGAGCATAAAGATTTTTTTATGAAAGCATGTGGAGAAGGGATAATTCCATATATGATGGGTTACAATTTTTTTGATTTATATGAAAGCAGGGCTGGAATAGAAAAAGAAGTTGATGATATAATAATTTACATGAAATATGGAGAATTGGAATTATACATGCCAGTTTTAATGACAAATAAAAAAGAAATTGAAAGCGAGCTTGCAAAACAGGCGATAAAAAAAGGAGCAGATATAAGGATGAATGAGAAAGTCAAAAAAATTGAAAGAGGAAAAAATGTTGTTATAATGCCTCAGAATATAGAGGTAAAATTGCTTGTTGGTGCTGATGGATTTTTTTCTCCAACAAGAAAATATATTGGAATAAAGCAACCAAGATATGCAATTGCTGTTGAAGGATTGAGCAATGATATTAATCTCAATAAAAATAAAATACACGTTGAATTTAAAAAAGATGTTGTTAAATATGGTTATTCATGGTTTTTTCCTAAAAAGAGAGCATGGAATATTGGAATCGGCTCTTTTAATCCGAAGGAATTTAAGAAAAATTATGAAAAATTTAAGAAAAATTATGAAGTTGATAGATGGAAAGCTGGTTACCTTCCAATTTCAAAGCCTTTAAAAGCTTATGGAAAAAATGCAATATTGGTTGGAGATGCTGCTTCTCAAACAAATGCAAGCATTGGAGCAGGAAATATGACATCCATGATATG
>JAGGSX010000155.1 GCA_021158865.1 Thermoplasmata archaeon | reverse complement strand
TTTGATGTTTATGTTCCCAATGCACCTGACTTTGTTATTGAGCAAGGCAATGGATTCTTTGTTTCAGTGAGTCAGCAAAGCCAGTGGCATGGATAGGAGAATAGATTAAATAAAATCATCTTGCAACTATTGTTATAATATCTCCATCCTTAACAACATGATTCAAACCCACACGCTGTCCTGGAAAAGATGCAGATGGACCATATATGGTGGCATATCTAAAATTGTTTATAAAATCTTTATGTAAATGCATGCAAACATCTCTTATTTTTGCTCCTTTCTTTAAAACCATCGGTCTTTTTTCAACTTTTTTTCCTTCTGGCTTCATATATACCCTCACCAATTCTAATTTTTTAAATATGGCATCCTTCAATTTTTTTAGTCCCTCTCCACTTTTTGCAGATATATACAATGCATTTTTTATTGCTGGCTTGCTTATATCCACCTTATTTACAATTACAATTGATGGAAGATAAACCCTGTTGCCAAGTAATGCATCTATAAGTTGCTCCTCATTAACATCATCTCTTATCACAACGTCTGCATTGCTTAGATATTCCATGATTATTGCCTTAGCCGCCTCCATGCTCAGCCTGCTTTTTCGGGACATCTCAATATTTATGCCGCCTCTATCTTTTTTCTTTATTATAACATTTGGCTTCTTTTGATTCAACCTTATGCCTGCCCTATATAACTCATCTTCAATTTTCTCAATCTCTCCAACTGTAAATACATCGACAATTATGAGAATTAAGTCAACAACTCTCGCCATCGATATTATCTCACGCCCCCGCCCACGCCCTCTTGCCGCTCCATATATTATGCCTGGCAAATCCAGAAGTTGTATTTTACATCCTTCATATTCCATTATGCCTGGTATAACATGAGTTGTCGTAAAATCATATTCTCCAATCCTGCTCTCAGCATTTGTGAGTTTATTTAGTAATGTGGATTTTCCAACAGAAGGCGGTCCAATCATGGCAACACTTGCATCACCACTTTTCTTTATTGCAAAACCATAAGATTTGCCAGCAGATTTTTTTTCGCTTTCTTCTCTAAGTCTTGCCAGCTTTGCTTTAAGTTTTCCGATATGATATTCTGTAGCTTTGTTATATGGCGTATTCCGAATTTCTTCCTCTATTTTTTTTATTTCGTCTTCAATTGACACTGCTTCTAAATACTCATTAAAATAAAATACTTGCCAAAAGAAAAAGTCTTAAAATAATTCCAGTTAGAAACAAGCCATATAAAAGCATGGAAATTTCAATCATGATTACATCTTTCCATCCTATTTCCTTTCCCATCATGCCAAATGCTATTATACAGGGCACTTGAAAAGTAGAAGCCATACCAAAAGTAAAAATTTGCAATTTTGTCATTACACTGCCAAAATTTAATGTTCCAACAGCATTGGCAAGCATTGCTGGAGTTAAATCCTTCTGGAGGAAACCATAAAATAATGCTATCATGCTTTTTTCTGGTAAATGGAGCCATCCCACAGTTATAAAATTCAATGGTTTGATAATTGCATTTACAACATTTAATTGAAGCAAAATTGCATAAAGCAGCCCTCCAAATATTAGTAATGGAATAACAACATATACAAAACTTTCCATTCTTATCCATGATTTTATGACAACATTTCTAATTTTTGGTATTCTGTAAGAAGGCATTTCTTCTATTATTGGCATTGGCTCTTTTTTAATAGAAATGTTCAATATTTTGGCGGTAATTATGAAAATAATGAATGAAATTAAATATATACCAAGTCCATATCCAATTCCAGCATAATGGCCAACGACACCAAGTATTATAGCTGTTCTTGATGAGCACGGAATAAAAGAATACAAAAATGATACCTTTATTCTATCCTCTTTTTCTGGAAGTATTCGGGTTGATTTTATTGCCGCCGCGCTGCAGCCCAAGCCGAGCATTATTGGGATTATGGCTTTTCCGGGCAATCCTATTTTTTTCATCAATCCATTTAAAATGATTATAAAACGGGATAACAGCCCGCTGTCTTCTAAAATTGACAGGATGACATAAAATATGCCTATATATGGAATGGCTACTGCAATTCCTGCTGCAAGTCCCGTTAAAGCATTTTCTAAAAGCAAAGATGCAAATTTTGAATGTATGAATGGCATCAAAAAATCTATTAGCTTATTGAACATGGAAAAAAGATTGTCCTGAAACCATCCTCCAAGCCATATAAGAATTAAAAATATTAGAGTGAATGTAAATAGGACAAACAGCTGCCCTATCACAGGATGAAATAATAAAATTTTATCAAATTTATTTATGCCCGTTTTTATGGCTTTTAATTCTGTAACATTTTTTGAAACTATTGAAGCATAGCCTGACTTGGTTATTTGAATATCTATGGATAAATTTGGATGCCTCCCAATTTTTTTCTTTATGCTTGCTGCATCTATTCCATATTTTTTTATGGCTTCCTCATCTCCTTCCAAAATTTTTACTGCTATACCTCTTTTTGACAACTTTGTTTTTGGTAGTCTTTTCATCACTTCTTTTATGGCAAATTCGATATCATCATCATAAATTATTTCAAAATTCGATTTTTTTGCTTTATCAATATTCTCCACCAATTGCAATATTCCTTTTCTCTTTATTGGATTTATTTTGACAACTTTTATACCCAATTTTTCTTCAAGTTTTTTTTCATTGACATATATTCCTTTTTTCTCTGCTTCTTCCCAGAAGTTTATCGCGAGAATGATTGGCAATCCCAGTTCAATCAAACTCATTGTTATTACAAGACTTCTTTCTAAGGCAACAGCATCTGCAACCTGTATTATGAAATCATAGTCAGCTGATAAAACAATTTTTTCTGTAACTTTCTCCTCCATGCTCGAAGGGAATAAATTGTATATACCTGGTGTGTCAATAAAGGAATATTTTTTTCCTTTTATTTTTGCCTCCCCCTTCGTAAAATCTATGGTTGTTCCCGGATAATTTGATATTATAACCCTTGCCCCTGTCAACGCATTTAGCAAAGAAGATTTTCCAACATTGGGTTGCCCTATCAATAACGCCTTCATTTTATGCCTACAGCAAATATTTTATCAGCTATGCTCGCATCTATTACAACAAGCCTGTTATGGATACGCAATATTATTGCATCACTTCTAACCTGCTCAACTCTAAAATAGGAGGCTGGCGCCATGCCGACGCCAATAAGCCTTGAGATTATTTTTGGATTGCTTATTGTTGATGCAGCTATTATTCCCTCCATGCCTTCCTTAAAATTTTTCAGGCTTTCTTTTTTTCCTTCCACCATTTCCTTCATATATTCTATGTCTTTGTCCTCAAAATGTTCCAAAGAATGAGCTATCTTATGTGCTTCTTTTCCACCAAAAAATTTTTCTATTGTCTCATGTCTTTTGAATAAGAGAGCAGCTCTTTCTTTTCCTTTATCCGTGAGCAGAACTTTTTCTTTATATTTTGCAAGTCCTTCTTTTTCCATTTCATTTATTGCATCTCTCACATCTTCTCTATCAACATTTGTTTCATCCACTATTTCCTTTATTGATACTGGCTTATTCTTTTCTCTTGATAGCCTTAAGATATCATCTATAAGTATGCGAAGCCATTCGATCATATTTTCGATATAGCAGGTATCAAATTTTTCTTTCCTCTTTCAGCTTCTTCTCTTATACTTTTTAAAATATCTTTTGAAAGAGGAACTTGAGTTTCTTTTTCAGAAAATCTTACTCCTTTCATTCTTGATATTTTTAAATAAAGTTTCATGGGCTGTTCCATTCTGCTGAACATTAAATTGTCAGAAGCTCTTTCTAAAGCATCTGCCTTCTCTTTGAATGCATCTGAATTTATTGTAAAAAAGTATGTTCTATCTTTATCGTTTTCCAATATTTCTTTTAATTTTTTATATACCCTCTCACCATAAGTTTTTGAAAAGAACAACAAATTTAAAGCAGAAGCAATCACCATTTCATCTCCTCCAACATATTCATTTCCCTTCCTGATTATTTCATCCCATATCTCTGGCTTCAATAAATTTGCCTTTATCCAGTTATCTTTTACCACTTCTATGCCATCTATAGATGGGTCAAGTTCGACATAATAAACCCTATCGTCAATTTTTTCTAAATCTGTTCCAAATATTTTCATGATATTTATTGCATATTGCCTGTCTGTGCTTGTTAAAATTATCACAAGTTTTCCATTCTGATTTGCATAAGCAGAAGCAAACATATACCCAATCAATGGCTTCCCAGAGCCGCCGGGCCCGCTGACAAGCGTCGAAGTATTCATAGGAAAACCATCTGGCAACATCTCATCTATCCATTTTATATTTGGTATAAATTTTTTCATGCTGTATATAATCAGAATGTTTTAAATAATTTTCATCACACACGTGATGTTATAAAATCTATTCCTTCTTTTGTTATACGCAAATGCTCCTCGTCTCTAAATTCAATGTAACCATGCTCCTTAAGATAATTTATCGCATCTTTAAATTCGCTGTCTTCACATCCCACCCTCATCTGCAGAAGTTTACAACTTATCCATGCATCTTTATTATCAACCTTGTATATAAGAAGGCTGAGCAGGATATCCTCTCCTGTCTCTTCTATTTCCATCGCTATCAAATACACAGATATATATAACTTTTCCTATTTATGAGCCCTTTTTCTTCAAGCATAATTTGGAAATTATAAAAATGCTCATCGAAGCAGCATGAAAAGCTGAAAGTTTCATCAAATTGCATTATCAATTCATTTTCCTTAAGGAGAAACCGTAGGCATTGCTTCTTTTTATGGCGAAGCCATTTCTTTAGGGATGAAACACCTTTCTTTTTAAGAAAGGGGTTCGTTCATTTCCAGTCGAGTATTCTTTTCTCTCCTTCAAGCTTCTTCAATTCTGTTATATCCTGCTCTATTTCAAGTGTTCCCATATAATTTCCGTTTTCATCTCTAACAGGAATGTAAAGTATATAAATGAATCTATCCCCTATTTTTATCCAGAAATCAGCTTTGCTCCTGCTGCCATCTTTAAATGCCCTCAATATCTTTTCAACAATATGCACGCTCTTTGGCGGATGACATAGCTGCACAGGTCTGCCTATTACTGAAGTTGTTCTCCTAAATATTCTGTGTCCTGAGAAAAAGCGAACCCTGTCCTCACTGTCTATAAAAGTTATTTCAAATGGCATGTTTTTGAAAAGAGCATTTATTTCTTCTGGTAGCATATAGCCAGTATCCATTTTTATGTCTCCTTTTCTTTTAATTTTTGTTGCATCAACTTTTGCATTTTTCATTATCATTTTTATTTCTTCTGGTAATTTTTGCAATTGCTCCTGCGTTATCTTCGCTACCAATTCGTATGGATGAAGCGGTTTGGCATTGCTTTTCCACTCCTTTGGCTTAACTTTGTAAAAACCAAATATGCTTTCCTGCTGTTTTATTGCAACCCATTCTCCTTCTCTAAGCAATGCCCGCAAAGTGGGATATAAAATATTATTCTCCCTGAAAGCCATATCTATTAAAAGTTGCGACACCTCCATTGCTTTTTCTCTAACTCGCTCATATAATCCTTTTTCAATGAATCGCAGAAGTTGTCTCAACTTTATTCTTATCTCATCATGCTTACGCCATAGTGTTGTTGGCATTGCTGTTATTCCACGCCTTTCTATATACGGAAATATTAAAGTTTCTTCTCTGTCATAGTGGGTAAAGCCTACATTCCGTAGCTCTTTTGCAAATTCTTTTATTCTTCCTATATTTTCTTTTATATCCATTGCTTTTGAATACAGCATCAATTTTTCTGCATCTTTTGTTATCTTCTCATTCTCTTTATACAGTGTATGCAATGGATGCCCCGGCGGCGGCGCCTCCGCCGAGCTGGCTACTGCTTCTCTGAATAATTCCACATGTAAATCGCACATTCTTGCTATTTCTTCTGCACTTATTCCTTCCTGCATTAACTCCTGCTCAATCAATGGAATTTCCATAGGAGAAATACTTGCAAGTAATTCTTTTGCTTCCTTTTTTAATTTTTCAACATCTCCGCCAGTGTGCAGTTTTTTCAAAATCTCTTTCAATTTTTCCTTTTTACTCAGCAACTCACTCATTTGTTTTTCTCCTAAAATTTCTTAAATTCTGCTTTATATCCACATACGGGGCAAATATAAATTTCTCCTATATCAGCATCTTTTTCATCCTGCATTTTTGCAGTCTGCAAATAAACTGGATACATTTCTTCCACCTCGAATATTTCTCCTTCCTTAGCCCTTATTAAATTTTCGCCTGTTTTTTCAATCATTCCTAAAGCTTTTGCATGATTTGTGGCATGAACAAACTCTGCGTATGCTATGGCTCTGAAAAGACGGGCAATATTTTTGTATTCTTCTTTTTCAGCAATGCTGGCATATATCAAATATTTTATATGAGCCATACTCTCGCCCAAAAAAGCTTCTTGCAGGGCTTTTTCTGTCATTTTCTTCATTTTATCACCTCTCTCAATTTTTTTAATACCTCGTTGATATGTCCTTTTACTTTAACTTGCTTCCATTCATGAATTATTTTTCCATCAGGATCAATAAGAAAAGTGCTTCGTATAACACCATAATAACTTCTTCCATACATTTTTTTAAGTTGCCATACTCCATATTTTTGCATCGTTTCTTTACTTTCGTCGCTAAGTAAAATGACTCTCAAGTCATACTTTTCTCTGAATTTTTTATGACTTTGCACACTATCTAGACTAATACCAATGACAACGGCATTAAGTTCTTCAAATTCTTCAATGGACTCGCTGAAATCCTTTGCTTCTTTAGTACAGCCAGTTGTATTATCTTTTGGATAGAAGTAAAGAACAACCCATTTTCCTCTGAAATCATCCAAGCAAATTTTCTCATCATTTTCATTGGGAAGGCAAAAATTGGAAGCAATCATCTTTATTCAAGCCTTACCTCGCTTTCCCATAGCCCATGTATATTGCAGAAGGATAGTGCATATATCTTACCTTTCTTTTCTGTACGAAATGTAAAGGTTGCTATCGGCTCCGTTAGCAAATCATCATGGCTTGTAAATGCAACCCTTCCAATCATTTTAGGAAATTTTTCTCCATCGGGTTTGAAATATAGCTCTATCCATGCAATATGATGTTCTATTGTATTGGGATGCTTTATTTCTTTTCCTACACTTACCTCCACCTTCACCATTCCATCTTTCTTTTCTAAAATTTCTATAGCCGGAACATGTTTTTCTCCTTTCCAATCTCCAGATTGTATTTCATCTTTCAACATTTATTCACCTCCTAAAATTTCTTCTACTTCTTTTTTTCCTTTTTCCAATTCCTCTGCCTGCTTCTCATCTATTTTTAGAAGCAGAGTGAGAAATTCTCCAACGTGTGTTTTCTCTTCATCTGCAACATCTCTCAATATAGCCTTTATTTTTTCATTTTTTACCATTGCAGCCATCTGTTCATACAAATTTATTGCATCCAGTTCTGCTATAATAGCAGCTCTCAGTACTTCATTTTCTATGTCTTTTTCATCAACCTTATCTATTTCTATTGGTATTTTAGAAAGCATTATTTTTCCTCCTTTAATGGCGTATATACACGAGTGGCCAGCTCACGGTCGAGCATAAAAATTCCGTTTCCACTCTCTCCAATCATGCGAAGTTTGTTTATTATTTCTTCATCATTTGCCTCTTCTTCAATCTGCTCATCAATAAACCATTGCAATAGGTTAAATGTAGCCCTATCTTTTTCTTCTTCAGCAATTTCAACTAAATCATTTATGCATTTTGTTATATGCTGCTCATGTTTCAATGTTTCTTCAAATGCATGCAATGGGCTCTGCCACTCATGCGGCGGCTCCTTGATTTCTGAGAGGTGAACTTTTCCTCCTCTTGAAATAATGTAATCATAAAATTTCATTGCGTGGTCAATTTCTTCTTTTGCCTGAATATTCATCCAGTTGGCAAATCCTTTTAAGCCAATACTTTCAAACCATGCAGACATGCTTAAATAAAGATAGGAGGAATAGAGCTCCTCATTTATCTGCTTGTTTAATGCTTCCAGCATTCTCTCTCCGATCATTTTTTCACCCATGTTATCTCTTTATTTCTCAAACTTTTGTTGAGTAAATTTGCATGTTCACATGTTATTGGTAACTCTGCAATTTTATGAAGTGTTATATCTTCCTCAAGCTCAATTTCATGAATAAGCATCATGCCATTGTCTAAATCAAAAGTATAAACATACACATTTCTTTCTTTTAAATATTGCATCACATCGTTATTTTTTATTGCATTGTCCAGCCCACCAGCAGTAAATATGCGAATATGTATTATTAAATCCGCCACTATTCCATGCACTGCCATCTCACCAAGCAAATTTGAAAATAATTTCTTTGCTTTTTCTGTTGGTGTTTCCCCTCCAAAGAGCAATATGATGGCTTCGCCATCATATTGCTCCAGCTGATTTGCAACATCCTTTTCCTTACCTTCTTCAACAATAAAATGGCTTGCCCTTCCTCCTGTTTGAGAAACGAAACTTGCTATACTTGCCCCCACCATGGCGGAGCAAATAATATTTTTCATGCTTACAACAGCTACTTTGTTATAGCTTGCAAGCAAATCTTCGCCAACAAGGCGACCGGTTAGAGCGCGAAGATATATTTCTTCCGCAATAGTTGTTTTCATGGTATCATAAAAAATTATTGCTCTAACTTTTTATGACAGAGCCACCAGTCATAGCACTCCATCTCGCCTTTTGCTTTTGCTTCTTCTCTCTCTTTTATTGCTTCTGTTGTTCCAGCAGGTGGCACTATGGCATGATCCTTTATAAGCTCGTTATTGGGCCATTTGTGTGGCAGAGCAACACCATATTTATCGCTTATCTGCAAAGCTTTCAATGCTCGCAAAATTTCATCCCAATCCCTGCCTATCTCAGCTGGATAATAAACTATTGCTCTTATTGTAGCATTTCTATCAACAATAAAAACCGCTCTTGCTGTTGTTGTTGAGCCGCTCGGTATCATTCCAAGTTTTTCTGCAATCTCGCCACGATCATCAGCTATTACTGGAAATTGTATTTCCTCGCCTAAGTTTTCTTTAATCCATTCCATCCATTTTAAATGAGCAAAAACTTGGTCGACACTTAGCCCTATCACTTCTGCTTCAAGCTCCTTAAATTTCTCCAGTCTTTTCTGCATTGCATAGAATTCTGTTGTGCATACTGGCGTAAAGTCAGCAGGATGGCTGAATAGCACAAACCATTTGCCTTTAAAAGCTTCTGGTAGCTTCATGTTCCCATGCGTTGTTTTTACCTCTACTGTAGGAAATTTTTCTCCTATTACAATCATTTTTATCACCACTTCTATATATAGAACGAATATTTAAATTTTTTGGGCACAAATCGTAAAAATTTTTATAAATAAATTTAAATATTAAAAAATATTAACATAATATTAAAAAAAATCGTAGTGATTAGAATGAATGACGAAATAGATAGTAAGATACTGGACATATTGAGTAAAAATGCTAGAATACCTTACACTCAGATTGCAAAAGAAGTTGGATTAAGTGAGGGAGCAATAAGAAAAAGAGTTGCAGCAATGGAGGAAAAAGGATTGATTAAAAAGTATGTAGCCATATTGGATCCAAAAAAACTTGGATACAACAGCATAACATTGCTTGGAATAGATGTTGAGCCAACAATGTTGCTGGAAATTTCCAAAAAAGTTGCTAAAATTAAGGAAGCAAAGCATGTTTATATTTCTACAGGCGACCACATGATAATGGCAGAAATATGGGCGAGAGATGGAAATGATTTATCACGCATTCTATCAAAAATAGGTAAAATAGAGGGAGTAAAAAGGCTATGCCCTGCCATCATACTTGAAGAAATAAAATAATAAAAAAATTATAATAACAACGCATTCATAACGTGATGAAAGATAGAAAAAAAGAACACGTTGATATTGTAATGGAAAAAAATGTTAGCCATAGCTATAACTATTGGGATGATTTCCTGCTCGTTCATGATGCACTACCTGAGATAGACTTAAATGAGATAGATACAAGCATAAACATTTTTAGAAAAAAGCTAAAAGCTCCTATAATAATTGCAGGAATGACTGGGGGCTTTGAGCAGGCTGGGGAAATAAACGAAAGACTGGCTAAAGCAGCGGAAAAATACGGTGTTGCCATGGGCGTCGGCTCCCAGCGGGCTGGCTTGCAGGATGAAAAGCTTGAAAAAACATATTCTGTTGTGAAAAATTATGATATTCCTCTGAGGATAGCGAATATAGGAGCTCCTCAATTGCTTGAATGGGATGATGTTGTAGAAACTTCTCAAAAAGCAGTGGATATGATATCTGCTCATGTTCTTGCCATCCATTTAAATTTTTTACAGGAAGTTGTCCAGCCTGAAGGGGATAGAAATGCAAAAGGGTGCATTAAAAAAATAGATGAGATTGCTTCAAGTATTTCAACGCCTGTAATAATAAAAGAAACAGGAGCTGGGATTTCTTCAAAAACATTGGAAAAAGTTTTGGACACTGGCATAGCTGGCATAGATGTTGGAGGAGCAGGAGGCACATCTTTTGCTGCCGTTGAATCATATCGAGCGAGAATGAAGAAAGATAAAATTAGGGAAGAACTTGGAAAAATTTTCTGGGATTGGGGCATTCCAACACCATATTCATTGCTTGAAATTGCTGAATTATGCAAAGATGCGGGTCTTACAGTTATTGCAACAGGAGGAATAAGACATGGGATGGATGTTGCAAAAGCCATTGCTTTAGGGGCTGATGCAGCAGGCTCCGCTTCCAAAATGCTGAAAAATCCAATGGAACAGATGGAATTGTTTCTATTGTCTCTAAAATCCACAATGTTTCTCACAGGTTGTAAAAATATAGAAGAACTTAAAGAGGTGGAAATATGGATGAAATGAATGAAATAATTGAAGTTGTCAATAAAGCAATAGAAAATTATTTATATGAAAAAGAACCAGAAATTCTTTATGAAGCTGTAAGGCATCTGCCAATGGCTGGCGGGAAGCGCCTGCGTCCTGTCATTGCCTATCTTTCATGTGAGGCTGTTGGAGGAGATGGACTTAAAGCAATACCATTTGCTGTTGCTCTTGAATTGATACATACGTTTACCCTTATACATGATGATATAATGGATAAGGATGAAATGAGGCGGGGCATGGAAGCTGTTCATAAAAAATTTGGGGAGAATATTGCAATTTTGGCTGGCGATACTCTTTTTGCAAAAGCATTTGAAATCATATCAAGCATGAAAGATGCTGAAATTGTAAAAAAATTGACTAAAAATGCGGCATTGATGTCAAAAGAAATATGCGAGGGGCAAGCCATGGATATAACCTTTGAAAGAATGGAATATGTTGAAGAGAGAGAATGGCTTAATATGATAGAAAAAAAGACTGCAAGGATGTTTGAAAATGCTTCAATGGGTGGGGCAATAGTTGGAAATGGCAATGAAAAAGAAATAAAAGCATTGCAAAATTATGGTCTTAATTTGGGGATGGCATTTCAAATATGGGATGATTGCATAGATATAATTGGAAAAAATACAGGAAAACCGGTTGGAAGTGATATAAGAGAAGGCAAAAAAACATTGATGTATTTACATGCATATAAGAATACGGATAAGAAATGGCTTGAAGAATATGGAAAGGC
>JAGGSX010000025.1 GCA_021158865.1 Thermoplasmata archaeon | reverse complement strand
TGGGTATCCATGATTATCCTGCTAATGCATATTTTTCAAAAAATGTTACCGATGTTACTTGACAATACAATATGGTTTGGGATTTTTAAGAGGTGTTATTACAGGAAAGTGGCATATTCTCGGAAGGGATTAGCCATGCTATCTGCTCTTTCTTTCGATTTTATCGTGTTAGAGAGGGAATATAAGCAGAAGGAATATAAAAAGAGCGTATTCATTTTTAGTATGCAAGGAAGAATTAAAAAGCTTTGTTTTATTACTTTGCATTGAAAAATTCTTGATTGGCTTCTCAAAAATTGCAATAGCTTAATGGGAAATTATTTCTGTCGAACACCATATATGCAATTTCTTCTGCCTTCTCTTTTTCCCTAAAATTTGTGAAGATGCAATAATCTATGGAAATTGTAAAAAAAATCAAGTATGGATTACAAACCTATGTGGATTATGATTAATGACTTAAAAAAAATATTGCTAACAAGAAATAAATTTGCTTTACAAAAGCAATGTTTTCTTTCCGTCGTGAAACATTTCATCATTTCATTTGATAATAGCCTTCATTTTCCTCTTCATGCCATTCTTCATTCTTTTCTTTATTCTTTCCATCTTTTATTACATATCCTATTGCAATTCCAATAACGAGGCTAAATATTATGAAGACATAACTATAAAAATTGCTGCTGCCTCCACTTCCATTGTTATTAATGTTTTCGTTTCCTATATATACCGGCTTGCTTTCATTGAATCCTTTTGATATTCTCAGCATATTTGCAATCATGTATGCATATTTGTAATATACTACAGCATCCTGCATATTTTTTAAACTATTTCCAAATTCATAATAACTTACTGCCAATATTGGTTCAATTCCTTCGTCTCTTACCCTTGAAATTGAATAACTTGCCATCTGGCTACTCCTATTGACTTTATCTTCTGTCAGTCCACCTATGGATTCTATTGCAAGATTTGAATTCGCTATTGATTCAAGAGAATTGAATAAACTTGCACCAGGAAAGTTATCTAACTGACTTGATGCCTTATTCAATAAATCGTTTGCATTGTTTATATAATTTTGCTGACTACCTGTTTCCCGCACAAGAGTTTGTGCATAGGCAAAAATCTGTTTTGCATAATCATAATATTTTCTTGCCAATTCATTAACCAATGTATTATTTATTTTATAGTTGTCGTCAAATTTTTTGCTTAAATTTACCCACCAGAAAACAGTTTTTGCTCTCTCCATTGAATATGCCATATCATACAATGCCTGCAAAGCTTTTGCATCATTTCCATATCTCATATATGAATGCCATTCACTCAAGCTGTTGTTCAAAAGATTGACAGCCTCTATAGCTCTGGATTGAGCTGCTCCAACACACTGTAAACTTATCAAACCATTTATTTTCAATTCTTTGGCAAAATAATATGCGTTATTCACGTAATTTGTAGCATTATTATATATGCCATCATATATGCTTCCATTTTTATAAAACATACATGCATATCTAACAAATCTTGAATTTATCATTGATTGAAATGATTTGCTTATACTATAATAATAGAATCCATTAGAAAGGGCAGTATTGCCATCCTGCAAATATTTTTTTGCATCATTAAGATAATTGCCTATTTGTCCTCTTGGGCTAAAGAGCCATGAGCCAATAGGAATGTTTGCATTATCATACATTTCTTTTGCTTTTTGATAACTTTCATTTGAATCAGCCGAAAGATTTAACGCAAGAGGCATCATTGCATTGCGATAATCAAAGGTTGTTATTGGTTTTGATGACTTGCTTTCATTAAATTTATAACCAGTAAAATAGTAAAATGCCTGATTTATATCCTCCACTTCTTTAACAACAAGCCCGTATTCATCATAAAGCTTTTGAGAAACATTTACAGGAACTTGCTGGCTGATTATCCATCCTCCTTCCTGCCTGTATTCTGTTTCATATTCCACCATCTGCCCTTTCGGAATTAAAAATAGCTTTTTTCCAGCTTTAGCAACAGCCTCACCTTTCTCGAGTATGCCGCCGACTGGGCCGATGCTGCCATCTGGGTTTATCATACCAGTCATTGCGATGCTATTATTCAAACTAATATTTTCAAGCAGAGCAATGGCAGCAACAGTCATTGTTGCCCCCGCAGATGGGCCACCTACAATGGGCGAGTCAGATTTTACATAGAAGAGGAAATCATACTTGCTTTCGTCTTTACCAGTCAAAGCGCAGGCAACATCAACAGCAAGCTTTGCTGAGCCCTGCATATCTATTTGTGTTAGAGGTGAGGCTGCAAAATAAACATGGCCAGAGCCATCCATAATGGTAACATTTATTTGGGTTATAACACCAAAATATCCATTTTTTGTTTGCCCCACAGCAGGAGCAGCAACAACAATACTCCTGCACATCACATCCTTTTTCCAGATGGATATATTATATGCAGAAGAGAAGGAAGCAATTACCAATATGCCAACAATAATCAATGCAATCTTCTTCATGAGAATGTTATACACCCCCTACAATAAATTTTTTGGTTCAATAATAGAAGGTTTTCTTAATTGAAAATGATGGCTACTGCAATGTTGCATGTCTTTTTTTCATATTTTCTTCATTTTCTCCTTTTCTTGCCATGATTTCTGCGACAATTCCATCCAAAAAAACCCATGCTGAAACCTCAAATAAAGTTCCAAGAGGAGCCAATTTTGGTTCTTTCTTATCTGGTTTTAATATTATTGGTAAATCAGCAAATCTTGCTATGTGTGAATCTGGATTTGATGTTATTGATATTAATCTTGCTCCAAGCCTTCTTGCAATTTCTGCGGTCATTGCTACAGGTATTGTCTCTCCAGAGCCAGAAATAAGAATAACCAGATCGCCCTTTTTCACAGGTATTGTTATGGTTTCTCCAATAACGAATGCATGAAATCCCAGATGAATAAGCCTTATTGCAAAAGCCTTTCCAACAAGCCCGCTCCTACCGGCGCCGTAAACAAATATATTTTTTGCCTTGAAAAGTAGTTCAATGGCTTTTTCAACATTACTTTCATCCATTCCTTCAAGTATTTTTTTTGTTTCTTTAATTATGTATTCAACAGCTTCTCTAAATTTCATTTTATCATTTCCATCGCTCTATCAAGCAATATCTGGGCATATACAGCATCATGCTCTACTATTGGAGATTCAGATATTATTGTAACATCATAATCATTTTCAAGTATGCATTCCATTAATTTTGTTACAGGCAAATCGCTTTTTTTAATTGGCACATGATAAATTTCACCATTTTTATCATATTTCACTCCAGTGAGATGTATTAAATAGTGATTTAAATTTAATTCTTTGAGTTTATTAAATATTTCTTGAATGTCTTCTTTTTCTTTAAGACATCCATTGCATCTTGCATGTATATGGGCAATATCAATAGTTGGAATAATGCCTCTAACTCTTTTGCACACTTCAATAATTTCATCAAGGCTACCGAAAACTTCTTTCTTGCCCATTGTTTCAATTCCAATTGGAACCTCTATTCCCTTCTTTTTCATCTCATCTCTTATCTCTCTTAAATGCTTTACAATTCTTTTCATCGTTTCTCTTTTTGATAAATTTTTATAAAAGCCAAGATGTGTGGTCATAATTCTTGCTCCCATTATGTGTGCAAGTTCCATTGAATGCGCTATTTTGTATTTACTCATCTCAACATTCCTTTTGTCACCTGCAAGGTTTATATAATATGGAGCATGGACATAAGTTTCAATACCACTTTTTTTTGCAATTCTTTTTATCTCTCTTGCTTCTCCTTCCGAAATAAAACCTCTTGCTAATCTTATTTCTATGGCTGATAACCCCAAGCATCTTGTATAAATTATTCCATCAACATTTGTTCTCTCCTTGCATGATAAAGGAATGCCAGCAGGACCTATTCTTATCACAGAATTCTTGAAATAGAATAGCATTAATATAAATTTCTAAAATTTTAGTATTATTAGGCTTATTAAAAATTTCTTTCTATTTTATATATCCACATTCTTTTAACCTATTAATGACTTTCTCAACACTTTCATCTATTGTTTCTTTATCTGTTTCTAAAATTAATTCAGGATTTTCTGGTTCTTCGTAAGGGTCGTCAATACCTGTAAAGCCTTTTATTTCTCCAGATAAAGCCTTTTTATACATACCTTTTACATCTCTTTTTATGCAAACTTCAAGAGGAGTTTTTACATATACTTCCAAAAAATTGCTAATTATAGACCTTGCAAAATCTCTGTTTTCTTTATAAGGGCTGACAAAAGTGCATAGCACGATAACATCCCTTTCCGCCAATAATTTTGCCATTAATGCTATATATCTTAGATGCTTGTTTCTACCCTCTTTTGAAAAATCTTTATTTTTGATATATTCTCTAACAGTATCTCCATCCAATAATTCAACATCTATTTTTAGACTTTCCAGTTGCCTTTTCACTTCTTTAGCTATGGTTGTTTTACCAGAGCAAGGCAACCCAGTGAACCACACAGCAGCTCCATTCATTTCACACCACCTATAATTTTTCTCTTACGTTTCTATATAATTTTGGGTCTACAGCTTTTACAGCAGAATCAACATCCAACCTTCCATCTAAAAATTCATTTAACTTTTTTATCTCTCCTTCTGGATTTTTTATCACATCATTGTAGTTTATGATGATGTAGCCCATATCCTTTCTTTCCTCCATCAATCCAATTGCAAATCTATTCAATTTATCAAAAAGAATTTTTTCCATCGAATTCATAATTTCATCCAAGTTCCTTACCATATATACAATCTTATATCTTCCATAATGCAAAAATTTTAGACCATAAGCTGTTATCTTAGTGAATCTCCCTCTATATTTTTTCATTGGAAATGTCCCATCCATTAATTTGTTTATTATCTTCCCTTTTTCCAATTCATAGTAACCTTTTGGGTTGTATTCATTTGGAGGGCGAGAGGAGTCAAACGCCACCGGCATGCCTCCCTTATGCAATATTTGCATCATCATAGAAGTGCCCGATCTTTCTAATCCAGATACAATATAGTTATAATTCTCCATTCCATCTATTCCATTCATGTTAATCAACAAACGGATTTTCATAACTCATTACGACATCTGCCACTTCTTTTCTCATCATTATTTCTGGAGGACTTTCCCCATTTATAAGCATCTTCCTGATGGCTGTCCCACTGAAATTTATATGGTGTTTCTCATCATGAGGACATATTTTTTCATTGACAACACCCCCACATTTTTTGCAGTAAAAAAATGAATGGAAGAATATTGGAATTATACCCAAATCCGGAAATTCATTAAATATTTCATGTGCTTCATAAGGAGCATAATAATTTCCAACTCCAGCATGATCTCTTCCCACTATAAAATGTGTGCATCCAAAATTTTTTCTCATAATTGCATGGAATATTGCTTCCCTTGGCCCAGCATAACGCATTTCTGTTCTTAAAATAGAAAGAACTGTTGTATCATTGCGATAATAATTTTTTATTAAGGCATCATAAGCTCTTAATATAACCTCATTCTTAAAATCACCATGCTTTTTCTTTCCAATTATAGGATTTATGAATAAGCCATCAACAAATGTTAGAGCGGTTTTTTGAACATATTCATGCCCGAGATGGGGAACATTTCTCGTCTGAAAAGCTACTATTTCCTTCCATCTTTTCTCTTTAAACAATACTCTTGTTTCAGCCGGCTTTAGATAATAATTTTCAAATTGATGGTCGCCATTTTCAATCAATGTTATTTTTCCTCCTATAAGTTTGTCTTTCATCCCACTTATTTTTTTAACTCCTGGATGAGCCATATCATTTGTCTTAAAAACTTTATTTGCTAACTCCTTTTTATCGTATGAATAAATTTCTTCTATTTTCATCTCTGCCTTCATTCCATTTTTTGAATAAAGTAAAATTTCATCTCCTTCTCTAAAACTCTCATTTACATCCAGAATAATTGGGATTGTCCATGGCAAATCATTCTCAAGACGCATATTATAGACAACATTTTCAAAATCATTTCTGCACATAAATCCTTCCAATGGAGAGAAAACACCATAAGCAATATTCTCTATATCTACTGCAATTTCCTCGCTCACTTCCATCTTTTGCATGCCCTCTATATTTTTATTGTTATCCGCCCTGTAAACCAGTTTCCCTCCATGCGGCAGCATTTTAATCCAGATATCCAAGGGCACGCAATCTTTCTTTTATTTTTTCTTCGTCTTCTTTAGTTAGTTCATTTTCTTTTTCGTCTTCTGCAAGTAATTCTCTCAGCACATAGGTTACATAACTTGATATAGAATCAAAGCCTGTTCCTTCTATTCTTTCTTTTATTTTTTTTGCCAGTGATGCAGGTATGGAAAGGTTATATTCTTCTGCCATAGATTTGTGATTGGATACTGCTATAAAAAATTTCCTCCATTGTGGGGTAATGCAATTCTAAAGTTAACAACATCTTTGATTAATCCAAATTTTATTATATCATTTCATCATAACATCTTATGCTTGATGTTGTAGCAAAAAATTTGAAGGAAATCATAACAATAGATGAACTTAAAGAAGTTTTAAAAAAGGAAAATAAGAAGGCTTACATTGGATTTGAACCATCTGGACTCGTGCATCTTGGCTGGCTGATGTGCGGAGAAAAAGTTAAAGATTTGGTCAATGCTGGTTTTGATGTTACAATTCTGCTTGCTGACTGGCATGCATGGATTAATGATAAATTGAATGGAGACATGGAAGCAATAAAAACTTGTGGAGAATACATAAAAGATTCATTTAATGCAATGGGAGTAAAAAATGTAAAATACATTTATGCAAGTGATATGGTGAGAGATGAAAAATACTGGCATCTTGTTCTAAAAATTGCAAAACAATCTTCATTGGCAAGAGTGAGGAGAGCCATGGACATAATGGGGCGGCAGGCGGAGGAGGCGGAAAAAGATGTTTCAAAATTTATCTATCCTTTAATGCAGGTTGCTGATATTTTTTACCTGAATGTAGATGCAGCTCTTGGAGGGATTGACCAGAGGCATGCTCACATGCTTGCGAGAGATATTGCTGAAAAGATGAAAATAAAAAAGCCTGTTGCATTGCATACACCTATAATTTCAAGCTTGAAGGCTTCTGGGAGGATGGATGTTAAAATGTCTAAGAGCAAGCCTGAAAGTGCCATATTTGTTCATGATGATTATGAGATGATAGAAAAAAAATTGAAGAAAGCTTACTGCCCAGAAGGAATTGCAGAAAATCCAGTTATGGAGATAGCCCATTATATAATATTCCCCTACTTTGGAGAAATTGAAATTTTATCTGGGAAATTGAAATTTTATTCTTATGAAAATCTTGAAGAAGCATTTATAAGAAAAGAAGTTCATCCTCTCGATTTGAAAATTAGCATAGCAAGCTATTTAAACAAAATTTTGGAGCCAATCAGGAATTACTTTGAAAAAAATCCAAAAAATTTAGAAATGTTGAAAAGCTATATGAATAAATGATAAAAATTGGATGCTGTGGCTTCAGAGGAAAAAGGGAAGAATATTTCAAAAATTTTGATGTTGTTGAAATACAGCAAACTTTCTATAAGCTTCCAATGGTAAAAACTGCAACAAAATGGCAAAAGCAGGCTCCAAAAAATTTTGAATACACAATGAAGGCATGGCAGCCTATAACTCATCCGCCAACAAGCCCAACATATAGAAAAGCTGGTATAAAGGCAAATAAAAATTATGGTTTTTTTAAACCTACAAAAGAAGTTTTTGAAGCATGGGAAAAAACAAGGCAATTTGCAAAAGAATTGAAAGCAAAAATAATTGTATTTCAATGCCCTCCTTCTTTTAAAGAAAGCAAGGAAAACATCGAAAATATGAAACAATTTTTTTCTTCTATAATGCATGATTTCATTTTTGCGTGGGAGCCCCGTAGCAATTGGAAAGAAAAAACAACAAAAAAATTATGTATGGAACTTGATTTAATACATTGTGTAGACCCATTCAAAAATAAAAGCTTGTATGGAGAAATAAAATATTATAGATTGCATGGCATGGGAGGATATAATTATGATTATACTATAGATGAATTAAAAAAACTAAAAGAAATGTGCACTATAAAATCTTATTGCATGTTTAACAATACAAATATGTTAAAAAACGCTCTTGAATTCAAGAGCCTTTTCTAAAGGGTTGCAAGGGCTGAATGGCTCTTAGACGCTCATTATGAGACTTTTTCCAGTCATTTCTTTAGGTTTTTCTATTTCCAATAGATCAAGCATTGTTGGAGCAATATCTGCAAGTATGCCATTTCTTAATTTTATTCCATTTTTTCCAACAATTATAAATGGAACTGGATTTGTTGTATGTGATGTCTTTGGATTTGCATTTTCATCAAACATTTCTTCAGCATTTCCATGGTCTGCTGTAATCAATGCTATTCCATTTTCTTCCATCAAAGCATCAATAACTTTTCCTAAACATTCATCAACTGTTTCGACAGCTTTTATTGCAGCATTCCATACACCAGTATGACCGACCATGTCTGGATTTGCATAATTTAATATTATAACATCATATTTTTTACTTTTTATCCTTTTTATTAACTCTTCCGTCACAGCATAAGCAGACATTTCTGGACGTAAATCATAAGTAGCCACTTTTGGTGATGGAATCAAACATCTATCTTCTCCTTTAAATGGCTTTTCCCTGCCTCCATTAAAGAAATATGTTACATGAGCATATTTTTCTGTTTCTGCAATTCTCAACTGCTTAAGCCCATTTTTTGAAATAACTTCTCCAAATGTATTTTTTATTTCTTCTTCTTCAAAAGCAACATCTGCATTCAATTCTTTATAATATCTCGTCAATGCAACAAAATGAATTTTTAATGACTTGTGAGGAAAAGCATTGAAATTGTTATCAACAAAAGCTCTTGTAAGTTCTCTTGCTCTATCAGGACGAAAATTGAAAAATATTACAACATCATTATCTCTTATTTTTGAATTTTCTGCATCTATTACAGTTGGTTTAACAAATTCATCTGTCTCTCCATTTTTATAAGCAATTTTTATTCCTTCTTCAGCATTTGCTACTTTCCTTCCCTTTCCTTCAACAAGCATATCATAAGCCATCTTAACCCTGTCCCATCTATTGTCGCGATCCATTGCATAATATCTTCCAACCAAACTTGCTATCTCTCCAATACCAATTTTTTTCAAATTGCTCTCAAGCTCTTTTATGTGCCCGGCGGCGCTTTTCGGCGGCGTGTCCCTGCCGTCCAAAAAGCAATGTATTTTTGTGTCCGTTACTCCTTCTCTTTTAGCCATTTTTAATAAGGCATATAAATGTTCCATCATTGCATGAACTCCTCCATTTCCTATAAGACCCATTAAATGAAGCCTGCCATTTTTTGCTTTTTCCATAGCATTTTTTAAAACCTTGTTTTCAAAAAAACTTCCATCTTTTATTGCATTTAGAATGCGGAGAGGCATTTGATAAACAATTCTCCCAGCTCCTATATTTGTATGTCCCACTTCAGAATTTCCCATCTGACCAGATGGCAAGCCGACATTTATCCCACTTGTATTTAAAATAGCATGGGGATATTTTCTCATATATTTATCCATATTCGGTGTTTTTGCATAATATATTGCATTTCCTATTTTTTTATTTATATATCCCCATCCATCCAATATTGCAAGCAAAAGCATGGTTGTAATGTCAAACCATTAAATATTTATTGTGATGTTGTATGCAATCCTATGATAAGTCCGTCTGAAAAATCAAGGGGAATTTCATACGCCATAAGAGAAGTTTTAATTCCTGCAAGGAAATTAGAAGGCAATGGAATTAAAGTATTGAAACTTAATATTGGAGACCCAATAGCCTATGATTTTGACACTCCTCGCCACATTAAAGATGCTCTATATCAGGCTACTTTGGATGGATACAATGGATATGCTCCTTCTGAAGGGTATGAAGAACTTAGAGAAGAAATAGCCAAGAGAGAGAAGAGAAGAAATGGAATGGATTATGGTATAAATGATATATGTGTGACAACAGGAGTTACAGAAGCTTTACAAATGTTTCTTGCTTCAACGTTAAATCATGGAGATGAACTGCTTGTTCCAGGCCCCACTTACCCTCCCTATAATTTAATAACATCTTTTTATGGAGCTAAGCCAATTGCTTATGCAACTTTGGAAGAAGAAAATTGGCAACCTGATGTGGATGACGTAAGAAAAAAAATAAATGAAAGGACAAAAGCAGTAGTGATAATAAATCCAAATAATCCTACTGGCGCATTATATCCAAAAAAAGTGATAAAAGAAATTGTGGACGTTGCAGCAGAAAATGATATATTGATTATATCTGATGAGATATATGATGACATAGTTTTTGAAGGAAGACAGTATGCAACCGCATCTCTCGCAAAAGATACTCCAATGATTACATTTAATGGATTCTCAAAAGTTTATCTCGTTCCAGGATGGAGAATGGGCTATGTAATTTTTAATAGTCCTGATGGAGAAATAGATTTGATAAAAGATGCATTTTTTAGATTGGCAAGGTCAAGATTGTGTGCAAATTCAGTTGCGCAGCGTGCCATGATAGAAGCATTAAGAGGCAGCCAAAAGCATATTGGTGAGATGGTTTCAAAATTGAGGAAAAGGAGAGATTATGCATACAAAAGAATAAATGAAATTGATGGGCTGTCAACAACAAAGCCGCAGGGCGCTTTCTACATATTTCCAAAAATAGAAAGCATAGATGGCACATGGAAGGATGATAAAGAATTTGTTTTGGATTTATTAAATGAAGTGCATGTTCTGGTTGTTCATGGTTCTGGTTTTTCACCAACTTATGGAAAAAATCATTTTAGAGCTGTAATATTACCTCCTTTGCCCGTAATGGAGGAAGCTTTTAATAGGATTGATGATTTTATGAAAAATAGGGTGAAAAAATGAAGGAAATTACGAAAGGAATCATAGCATTGGTCATTATAATTTGCGTGGCGGCTGGAGTATATGCCTACGATTTATGGCAGGAGAATAAGCCGCTGACTCTAAAAGAAGGGGATTTTGCAGAAATTTATTATATTGCATATCTCGAGAATGGAAGTGTCATAAGTTCTTCATTTATTGGGAATGTAACATACAATGCATCTTTTGAGGGAAATTATACCATATTGCCTTTAAAAATATATTTTGGTAATGATTATCCAAAAACATATCCGCAGGGATGGAGTTATTCAGATATTGGAACAATAGAAGGAGTTAGAATTCCTGACATTAAAGGATTGTATAATGCAATGCTTGGAATGAAAGAAGGAGAAGAAAAAAATGTAACACTTTCTCCAGAAGAAGCATTTGGAAAAGCAATTTATGAAGGACTGAAATTCAATACATCAGAAATACTCGGTTTCTCAACGCAATTTGAAGTATTCTCTATTCAAAATGGAAGCCTTAATTTAAAATGGTTGCCTCTCATTGGTGAAAATATAACAGTGCCCCAATACTGGTATTATGACTGGCATGCACAACCAATAATAACACCTCCATACTGGATATGGGATAATGCAACCAAGGTTGTTTCATTTAACAACACATCTGTCATTTTAAAAACAACTCCAAATAAGCTTGATGGAATAACACTTTACCCTTGGTGGCAAAATATGAGCAATGCAAGCTATGATGATAAAAAGATATATATTACAACAACACCTCCATTAGGAAATTTTACAATAACCACATCTTATGGAAGTGTTTATGGCAGAGTTATAAATATTACAAAAGATAAGATAAATGTTGTTGTTTCTTATGGAGGA
>JAGGSX010000127.1 GCA_021158865.1 Thermoplasmata archaeon | reverse complement strand
TCTTTTTCTTTGTAGAAAAATGCCACAACTTCCTTCATTGATTTGAGTTGATTATTTTAATCACCCAATGTAAAAAAATATAACAACAATGCATTGCTTCCATTTTTCACATTCAGATACCACCATTCATACCATCTCTCTATGTGGGTATCGTTCTCATAATATTTGAAATGGGCTGCATCATTTGAATAATTGTAAGGAAGGATTTCTTCATATTCACTATATGTCTTTTCATAACCCTTATTCATATTTAAATTGAATTCTCCAGCAAAGCCGAAAAGGAATATTGTCATTAAAATAATAATTTTTTTCATTTCTGCATGAATTCTTCTATTTCTAATTCTTCTATTTTATTTCTTTTTGGTATCCCGTCTTTTCCCCAGCCTCTTGCATTGAAATAATCATCCAGCATCTCCTTTTCTTCTTCTTTGCTTATATAACTTCCTTTTGCCACTCCTTTTGGGATGGGTATTCTAAATTTATCTGGCAATTTTGAATGCTCTCTTTTCCATCCAGCTTTTATGTTGAAAATGTGCTTCAAGTTATGTATCCTTTCTCCTATTAAAAGCAGTTCATTTTCTGTAAAGCCCCTTCCAATCGCAGCATCTAAAGCATCATAAAAATCCAGTAGAAAAATTCCACGGGAGAATTTGCAAACTCCAAGAGCATCATAGACAGCCATAAAATTTTCCATATCTGCTATCTCCTTTCCCTTATTTTTTGAGCTAAATCTATCAACACCTTCATATTTCCAGAATTTTCCTGTTAACTCAAGAGCATAGGCAGCAGAGCGAAGATGGCATGCTCCTCTCGGAGATGTCATGAAAGCAAGAGCCATTCCTTTTATGCCTCTAACATCATAAGCAGGAGGCTCCATCCCCCGAACATGGACAGCATATTTTTCTGCATCTTTTCCAAATTTTTCAGATGCTCTTTTAACGCCTTCTGCGAGTATGTTTCCAATTCCTTCCCTCTTAGCAATTTTTTTTATCAATTCTATCATTGCATCCCCGTCTCCAAATCTTGCTTCGATTCCTATTTCATTTTTGCTCAAAAGCCCATTTTCATATAAATCCATTGTATAACCTATCACTCCACCTGTAGAAATTGTATCCATTCCATATAAATCGCATAACTCATTTCCTTTTGCAACAGCTTCTATGTCTCCAACACCACAATTGCTTCCCAATGAAAATAAAGTTTCATATTCAACTCCATCTAACATGCCATCTCCTTTCAAAACAAATGCTTTCCCACAGGGCTTTGGACATTGAATGCATGCCTTATTTTTCAAAACATAACGAGGAGCCCAGTAATATGGATTTATTTTATCCCTGTTATCAAAAACCCCTTCACTCCAATTTTTAGTCGGAAATGTTCCCCTCTCGGCATTCATCCATTCCAAAAACTCGCCAGTCCCATATTTTCCATCATCTTGAAATGAAGGGTGTGTTACTATCTTCTCATAATAATCTTCAAAAAGTTTATACATTTTTTCTGGTTTTGCAACCTTTATATCTTTATCTCCATAAACAGCTATTCCTTTAAGCAATTTACTTCCCATAACTGCGCCTATTCCAGCCCTCCCAAACTGTCTTTCATCACAATCTATTGAAGCAAATCTAACCAATTTTTCTCCAGCAATTCCAATTGAAGCAACAACAAATTCGTTTCCTTCGTCTTTTTTAATTTCTTCTGCCGTCTGGCGTGTAGTCATTCCAGAGAGGTGTGTGGCATCTTTTATTACAACTTCATCATTTTTTATAACCAAGTATGAAAGCTTCTTTGCTTTTCCTCTTATAATAACTGAATCATATCCAGCCTGTTTTAAAGCAAATCCAATTCTACCACCAGAAACACCCTCAGCCCATCCGTTCGTCAATGGGGATTTTGAAAAAGCTGCTGCCTTTCCACCAGTAGGAAAAATTGTTCCCGTTAGCAGTCCAGCAGAAAAAATTATTGCATTATCTGGAGAAAAAGGTTCAATACTGGCATCTATATATTTATTTACAAAATATGCCCCAAATCCGTCGCCACCAAGGTATTTCAAAGCAAAACTGTCCCCTATGGCTTGCCTTTTCCCCTCTCCTTTATTCAGATCAATGAATAAAATTTTCCCACCATAACAACCTCTTTCCACATACATTTTATCCCTCCACTAGCTGTAATGCATTCTGGGAACAATATTTTATGCATTCTGGCTCGCCGCCGCACAGGTCGCATTTATATGCCAATTTATTATGAACATGTATGGCATTTAGAGGACACGCAAGCTCACATAGATGACAGCCAACGCAGTTTTCATACACAACATAAACTATTCCTTTTTCATCTTTTTTAATTGCATCAAATTTACATGCAGCTATGCATTCATAATTGCATTCATTTCCATGACTGCATATATGCGGCAGGTCTTCAACAACACTTTTTCTTTCTATTCTTATCCCTGATTTATATCTATTGACAACATTAAAATGCTTCATCGAACATACTTCCTCACAAACCATACATCCAGAACAATTTTCAGGAATTGCTTTTATATACATCGAAATGATAATTGCAATTTATTTAAAAATATAATGCTGCTTTGTTGAGCCATCTTTTATTCAGAAATAAAAGATCTAAAATATATCAACCACCCTTGCCAATACTTTTTCTCCTCTATAATCTGGCAACAACATTGGTGATTTTCTTTTCTTAGGAATTTTTGCTCTCTTTAATTCCTTTATGTAATTTTCCACATGTTTTAAATTCAGATTTTTCGGCTTTCCATGCTTCTTTACCCATTTTGCAGCATTTATTCCTGCTCTTCTTCCAAATACATTGTAATCCAGAAGAGAGTTGCCCATAAGCCTGTTCTTACCATGGACGCCTCCTTCTACTTCGCCCGCTGCAAAGAGACCTGATACACTTGTTCTGGCATTTGCATCTATTTCAACACCTCCATTCTGATAATGCAGGGTGGGAAAAACAAGTATCGGGTCTTTTGTCATATCTATTCCAAAACGCTTATACATACGATACATTGCATCAAGATTTTTTTGTATTGCACCTTCTCCTTCTATTTCTTCTATCATAGGCGAATCAAGCCATATACCCTTCATCCCTGTTGGAGTTTCAACGCAGTTATTTCTTCCATAACATTCTCTTATAAAAGAAGCAGCCTCTACATCTCTCGGCTCGAGAGGAAATACGAAAAGCTCGCCATTTTTATTCACTGGTTGAGCACCCATACCTCTGACCTTCTCAGTTATAAGCAAGCCAACTATCTGCTCTGGATATGCCGCTCCTGTAGGATGATACTGCACTGTATCAAGGTCTCTTAAACGTGCTCCAGCACGATATGACATCACAAGCCCATCAGCGGTAGCTCCATAATGATTTGTTGTTGGAAACCCTTGAATATGGAGCCTGCCGAAGCCGCCCGTTGCCATTATGGTTGCTTTAGCCCTTACAACATAATACTGTTCTGTTTCCATATTGAGGAGCAAAGCACCTGCTACAGTTCCAGAATCATCCATCAAAAGTTCTATGGCAGGAGAAAACTCCAAAACAGGTATTTTTCTGTTCCTGAATTCATCACGAATGACTCTCATTATCTCCATTCCTGTATAGTCTTTAGCTGAATGCAATCTAAATCTGGATGTTCCTCCTCCCGAACGTTCTACATAAGTTCCATCTGGATTCTTATCATATTGGACTCCAAGTTCTTCATGCCATTTCAATATGAAAGGAGCATCCTTCACAAGAGCCTCTACAAGTTCAGGTTTATTGGCGAAGTGACCACCACCGACAACATCAAGATAATGTATGGCAGGGCTGTCTTCTTCCCTATCTGCAGCCTGTATCCCTCCCTGAGCCATCATGGAATTGGCATCTCCATGCCTCAATTTCGTTGCCATAAGAATATTCTCAGCAGGTATTCCGCTATTATTTGCCCACAGGGCTGCCACGGTTCCTGCGCCTCCTCCTCCTACTATCAAAATATCAACATCATAATCAATGTGCTTCAAATCTATATCCTTTGGATCTATCAGAGGGTATGCCTCTAAGAGGTCAACCACTTCGTGGGGTGCTATATCACCTTTGTTAGGTCCAACTTTTACAGCCCTTTTCTTGTCAGGCTTGTAATCAGGATGATATTTTTTTAAAACTTCCTCCCTTTCTTCCATGCTCATAGCTTCAAATGATTTTTTCATTCTCTCAGCCCTTGTCTTCTCTACCTTTTCTATGGATTCTCTCATTTCTTCAGTATAGCCATTTATGAGCTTCATTCTTCTCTCACCTCTCCTCTGGGTATTCTTTCAATCTTCCTTTTAACATAAGCCTTCTTCAATTCATCTACACTCATTTTCTTCAACCTCTCTATTTCCTTATCAAACTTTCCTTTTTTTATCTCTCCGACTCTTTTCTCCAGATGTTTGGGTATTGGGGAATAATATTTTCCATATATGCGGCGAGCAAGCTGTGCCACATGATAATGGGTTATCTCTGCAGGGCACCTTGCTGTGCACAAGCCACATTGTATACAATCAAAAGATAGAGAAGACACTTTTTTATAATCTCCTCTGATTGCCGCCTGTATGAAATCCATCACATCCAGTTCTTGAGGACATGATTTTGTGCATGTATTGCATGACACACATCTGTTTATCTCAGGATAATACTCAGAAAGCACATTTTTATCTGGGTCAATATTTTCTATGTTATATTCTTCCCTATTGGCTGGAACAAATGGAAGCTGTGCAAGATACATACCATCCTCAGCAGTTGTCTGACATGCTAAAGCGGTGCGGAATTTATAATCTCCCTTTTTTCTATAAACTGTGGCACATGCTCCACAAAATCCTGCTCTGCAGCCTGCTCCTCTTATAAATCTATAGCCTGCATATTCCACAGCCTTCATTATTGTCAGCCCAAATGGCACCTTGTAGGCTTTTCCCATTATATATATGGTTATCATTTTTTTATTACCTTCCATTTTATTCCCCCCTGCTAACAACCTTTTTCAACAATTTCTTTTCCTCCAACAATGGAACTGGATTAACAAAATTTTCATCAAATCCAGCTTCTTTTTCTTCTCCAAAAGCGAGAGCCATAAGTTGTGTAAAATATAAAATTGGCATATATTCAAAATCAGGATGCAACTTTTTTGTTAATTCCTGTCTATTATCCAAATTAAAAGCGCATAGAGGACAGCTTGTTATTATAACATCTGCTCCATTTCTGCGTGCTCCCTCGATAATTTTATATGTTCTATGGGCAACAACTTCGGCATTTCCAACAGTATGATAACTTCCACAACACAACGATTTATAAGGATTGTCAACTGGTGTTGCTTCCAGGGATTTTATGAAATCATCCATTATTGTCGGTGCTTCGGGATCATCAATACCTATTTCACGGGGACGCAATAAAGTGCATCCATAATATGGCGAGACTTTCAGACCATGCAATGGTTTTTTAATTTTTTCCTTAATCTTGTCAAATCCAATTTCATCCCTTAAAATTTCCAGAAAATGTTTCACCTCAACGGTTCCTTCATAATCTGGCTCTGTATCCATGAATTCATTTATTTTATTCAATGTTTCTGCATCTTTTGTAACAAGCATATTACTACGCTTCAAAACATTGAAACACATTGAACATAGAACAACGAGGCGGTATTCATTGTTAAGAATTCCATCATCATTCATTTGCTGAACTCTAACTAAATCGCGAATAGGAGCAACATGATGCATAATATCATCGCTTGTTAACGAAGAAACAGCTCCACAGCAATTCCATCTTGGCAACTCAACCAGCTCTATTCCAATGCGACGCGCTGAAGCCATAGCTGATTTTTCAAAATTCTTTGCTGTCTGCTTTAATGTGCATCCCGGGAAATATGGCAGCTTCATTTTATCATCCTGTAAATTTTCTTAATGCACTTACAAGTGCTATGGCAGGTAAACTTTCTTTTTTTACTTCATCTAAATCGATATGGTCGACATTTTTTCTTAAAGTAAGCTGACGCAATGCTTCTGTAACTTTTGCTAAATCAATCCCACGAGGGCATCTCACAGTGCATGTAAAGCATGAAGCACAAAACCATATTGCCTTGCTTTCAACAACACTTTCATCTCCTATTTGAACAGCTCTCATTATACCCGCCGGCGACACATCCATTTCCTCCGCCATGGGGCAACTCGTTGTGCATATACCACATTGCTCACACATTGTAACTTCTTCTCCACTAAGCTCCACAACTTTTTGAAGAAATTTTACATTTTTCTTTTCAATATGAATTACTTCGGTCATTCCACCACCTCAACAATATTAAGTTTTTTTCTTTTTTCTTCAGGAATATTTCCATATTTGTTTGCAATTTCTGCCATCTTATTTGCAATATTGACAAATTTTGGAAACATGACGGTTACAAATGGGGAATATTGAACCCTATCTGGCTCTATTCCTGCTTTGGATAATGCATCTTTAACTTTCTTAACATTTTCTTCTATTACCTTCAATGTTTTTGGATAGGGAGAGACAGCTTCTTCACATTCTCCAAGGAATATGCCATCAGCCCCCATTTCAAATGCTTTAAGCATCATTTTTGGTGTAACCCTGCTACTTGAGGGAACTCTTATGATAAACGCATCAGACGAATATCTCATCTTTGCTGTCCCAACACCATCTGCAAGTGTATATGTGCATATATTATCAGCAAATATTAAAATGCGCTTCTCTCCAGCTTTCTTATCTTTCAATGCCGCTTCTATTTCTGCCATGATTTCATCATTGGAAAAGATTTTCAAATCTATCGCATCTCTCGGGCATGAAGAAATACATGCCCCACATCCCTTGCATATTGGAATGTTTATTTTTGCCTTGCCATTCATTTTTATGGCATCAACAGGACAATGCTTGATGCATTCTCCGCATCCATCGCATTTTTCCTCATCTATTATTGCCTTAATTGGACTCATTTCAAACTCTCCTTTATTCATCAGGGTTATTGCTCTTGCCGCTGCCGCACTGGCTTGAGCGACAGTATCTGGAATATCTTTGGGACCTTGGGCTGTTCCTGCAACAAATATCCCTTCTATTGGTGTATCTACAGGGCGAAACTTTGGATGGGCTTCTTTTAAAAATCCATCCGAGGAGCGAGGCAATTTGAGCATTTCTGCAATTTCTATTGTTCCTTTACTTGGAACCAATCCAACAGATAAAACAACTAAATCAAATTCTTTTTCTATTATTTTTCTTGTTAATGTATCTTCCACCCTAACAATAACTTTCTTGTTTTCTGGATTTTCCATTAGCTCACCTGGCCGTCCTCTAATAAATTTAATTCCAAGGTTCTGCGCATTTCTATAATATTCTTCAAATCCTTTACCATAGGCTCTCAAATCAGTATAAAAGATATAAATGTCACGAGAAGGGTCTGCTCTTTTCAACAGGGAAGCAAGTTTTGTTGCATACATGCAGCATATACGGGAGCAATACAAATTGCCAACCTGTTTATCACGGGAGCCAACGCATTGTATAAAAGCAATATCTTTGCCAATGGGACGGATAATATGACCCTCCGCCGCCTCCACAATCATTCTTTCCAATTCCAGCGCAGTTATAACATTTTGAAATTTTCCGTATCCATATTGGGGCTTGAGTTTTGCATTAAAAATGTCAAAGCCTGTTGCAACTATTATGGTGTCAATATCTAAATTTATATATTTTGGCATATCATCATAATTTATTGCATTTGCCTCACAAACCTGCTCACATAGCCCGCATCTTAATGGAACAATTCCAAGACATGCATCGGCGTCGATAACATGCGAATGTGGAGTTGCTATTGAAGAAGGCAAGTAAATTGCTTTTCTTTTTGTCATTCCAAGATTAAATTCATCTGGCACGCTTACAGGGCAAACTTTCTCGCATTCTCTGCATGCTGTACATCTACTTTCATCAACATAGCGAGGTTTCATTTTTATTCTTACTTTAAAATTTCCTACGCTACCGCTAACTTCTAAAATTTCTGAATATGTAAGCAAATGAATATTAGGATGTTCTGCAACATCAGCCATTTTTGGAGTAAGTATACATGATGCACAATCTTCGGTTGGAAATGTTCTCGATAGCTGAGCCATGTGTCCGCCAATTGTTGGGCTTTTCTCAACCAAGAATACATTGAAGCCCGCATTGGCTAAATCTAAGGAAGCTTGAATTCCTGCTATGCCTCCTCCAATGACCAAAACATTCTTTCCAATTTTCATTGATTCCCTTTCAACTGGCTTTGCTCTCCTTATCTTTTCTACTGCCATTGCTGTTAAAACTTTTGCTTTCTCTGTTGCTTTTTCCGGCATTTCATAGTGGGGCCATGCAGATTGCTCTCTTATATTTGCCATCTCAACCATATTTGGCTTCAAGCCAGCTTTCAGAAGAGTTTTTTCAAATGTTGTTCCTTGAAATTGAGGGGAACATGCTGCAACGACTACCCTATCCAATCTATATTCTCCAACATCATCTACTATTGCCTTTTGCCCACTTTCAGAACACATGTGGCTTATGCTTCTCACAACAACAACATCTGGCAGGTGAGATGCAAATTGTGCGACTTCATCAACATCAACAATATCTGAAATGTTTCCCCCGCAATGACATACATATACACCTATCCTCATTTCTTGCCCTCCTTATACCCTTTCTCCAAAGCAATTTCATTCAATTCTTTAAATTTTGCGGGCACGCTCTCCAAAACAGCTTTTTTTATAGCATCATAAGATAGAATTTTTGTAACTGCAGTGAAAAAACCAAGCATGACAATATTGGCAACAATTCTTTTACCAAGCTGCTCCGCAATTCTCGTTGCATCAATTTTTGCAACCTTCCCAACGCCATTTTTCAATTTAACCAAATCTTTATCTATAATCAATACTCCATTATCCTTCAATAAAGGAGCATTATGTTCGTATCCAAGCTGGCTCATAGCAACTAAAACATCAATATCCGTAACATAAGGATAATCTATTTCCTCATCGGCTATAATAACATTACTGCTCGCCGCCCCCCCTCTGGCTTCTGGTCCATAAGAAGGTGTATAAACTGCATTCTTGTCATCATAAAGCACAGCTGCTTTGGCGGCAATATTCCCCATCAATATTATTCCTTGCCCTCCATATCCAGAAAATCTTATTTCTTTCTTCATTTTTTTACCCTCTTTTTCAATTCTTCAAATGCATCACTATATGTGGGCTTTTCAATATCTATGAATTTTCCAACGATGATATCTTTGCCTATTTCAATATTTGCTTGCGAAGGGTCAATTCCATGCCTGATTATAGAATGCTCCCTATAATATTTCATTTCATCCAAGCCTGTCGGCATTTTGTTGCGCCTTCCATAAGTTGTTGGACATGCTGCAATTACTTCAATAAAAGAAAAACCATTTTTGTTCATCGCCTCTTTTATGGAGTTTTTGAGACGGACAGCATGTAAGACAGTCCATCTTGCAACATAAACTGCTCCAGATGCATGGGCAACATGGCACAAATTGAAAGGGTGTTCAACATTTCCATAAGGTGATGTTGTCGTTCTTGCTCCTAAAGGTGTTGTCGGTCCAAGCTGTCCACCTGTCATTCCATAATTGTAATTATTTACGCCTATTACAGTAATATCTATATTCCGGCGGGCAGCATGAATGAAATGGTTGCCGCCAATAGCAAATAAATCGCCGTCTCCACTTATAACAACAACTTTCATTTCTGGATTTGCAAGTCTTAAGCCAGTTGCAAATGGTATAGCCCTTCCATGAGTTGTATGGTATGAATCACAATTTATATAGCCGGCTATTCTACCTGTGCATCCTATTCCAGAGACAATAGCAAGTTCATCCATATCAATTTTTAATTCATCTATTGCATGCAAAAATGCATTCAAAACAATTCCTAAACCGCAGCCAGGACACCATATATGAGGTATGCGATCCGCCCGCAAATATTTATCCATTGGATTTGCTTCAGCTTCAATTTCCATTTTTTGCCTCCTTTATTTTATTATATATTTCCATCGGTGTGTGGACAGCACCTCCAAATTTTGGAAGCAATTCAACGCTTGCTTTTCCATGTATGGAGCGTTCAACTTCAAGCTTGACTTGCCCATAATTTATCTCCGCTACGATAAATTTTTTTATATTGTCAGCAGCATTTTCAAAATATTCTTCTGGGAATGGCCATATTGTTTTTAACCTTATTAAACCAGCTTTTATTCCATGCTTTCTTGCAATTTTAACAGCTGCCTTTGCTGATCTGCCCGCGATGCCAAATGAAACAACTGCAATTTCTGCATCATCCATTTCATATTCTTCTATATCCCTTATTTTACGCTCATTTTTTCTTATTTTATCACATATATGACGAATCATCCATTCTTGCACTTCTGTCGATGTTGTTTGAGGATAACCTTTTTCATTATGTGTCAATCCTGTTACATGAATTTTATATCCCATTCCAGCTATAGCCATTGGAGCAATATTGTTTAATGGCTTGAAAGGCATATATTGCTCAGGTGGCATGCTTGGCTTCAGCCTCTCGACAACTTCTATTTTTTCTTTTGGTGGCACAACAACCCGCTCGCTCATGTGGGCAACACATTCATCCATTAAAAATATGACAGGCACACGATACAATTCTGCCAGATTAAAAGCACGTATAATCAAATCAAAACTTTCCTGAGGTGAAGAAGGGCTTATTACAATGGTTTCATAATCTCCATGGCTTCCCCATCTTGATTGCATTACATCCCCCTGTCCAACTAAAGTAGGCATTCCTGTTGATGGTCCAGCACGCTGAACATCTGCAACAACGCATGGTGTTTCTGTTATTGCTCCCAATCCAATATTTTCCTGCATTAAAGAAAAGCCTGGACCACTTGTAGCTGTCATAACTTTTGCTCCTCCCCACGATGCTCCTAAAATAGCCGCCATTGATGCAAGCTCGTCTTCCATTTGTATGAAAATTCCATTTTCTTGTGGAAGTCTTAAAGCCATGTGTTCTGCTATATCACTTGCAGGCGTAATAGGATAACCAGCAAAAAATCTGCAACCAGCAGCTATGGCTCCTTCCGCCGCCGCTATGTCGCCGCTCCAAAATCTAATTTTTTTCATTCTCTTCCTCCTTCTCAACAAATATGGCAAAATCGGGGCAAATCATTGAACAGAAGCCACATCCAATACATTTTTTTGTTTCTGTCTCAACAAGCTTTGGTGGATGATAGCCTTTGGAATTAAATTCTTCTGATACTTTTAAGACGCCCTGTGGGCAAAATTCTATACAAAAACCGCATTCCTTACAACGGTCTTTGATGATAAAAACGTTTGCATGAATTTGCTTTTCTTTTTTTTCAACCCAATAATTCATTGATTTGTCCTAATTTCTTTCGCATATATAAAATTTTTTAATACACGCCAAAAATTTATAAAAATGGTAAAAAAAATTTTTTTATTAAATCATTTTTATATTTCTATGGCTTTATTAAAATCATTTTGGATTACATTATTGTCAAGTAACATCGGTAACATTTTTTGAAAAATATACATCGGCAGAACCATTCAACAAATTCCTGAAGCAGTGAAAGAATATTTTCAAAAACTCTTCTCAATTTCAGAAATCCCCCATTGCACACCTTATATCTCTTTCAATCTTTCCTTTTGTTTGTGGGATAATAGAAAGGAGCGTGTTCAACTTCTATGCTTCTATTCTTGCACCATTTTTCAAATTCTTTCGCGAATCTTTTGTCATTATCTACAAGTATTTTCTCTATCTTTCCATATTTTTCAATAGTTTCTTTCGAAGAATAAAGTACATCTTCTGTTTTTATTTT
>JAGGSX010000193.1 GCA_021158865.1 Thermoplasmata archaeon | reverse complement strand
TTCCAAATATATACCATATTGGGTATTCAAATAAATTGTATTATTTATTATTGTATTTCCAGAGCCACCTGATGAAATCAGATAGATACCATTTGAATTATTGTAAATTGTGTTATCCGTTACGGTGTGCTGATCAGAAAGGTAAAGTAAAATACCATCATCATTTAGATATATTGTATTGTTTCCTATGATATTCAAATAGGATGATGCTACATATATACCATTCTCGTTATTTTCGAATAATGTATTATTGAATATGTTATTTGTGTTGCTGGATTCAATATGTATTCCATCTTTATTATCTACTATCACATTCTCGATAATATTGTTTTCTGTTGAGTATAAATAGAGGGCTGCCCCATATTCCGATGCATGGTGTATTGTATTGTTATTAATGATATTGTAACTGGCTCTCGCTAGATATATGCCATATAAGCCGTTGTAAATTGTGTTATTTGTTATAATATTTTCATCTGAAGAAGATAGCTTGATATGCTCACCAGTATTATTATAGATTGTATTTCTGTCGATGATATTTCCATCAGATGAAACAAAGTATATGCCCATACTGTTATCATGTATGCTATTATTTATTATGCTGTTCTCTCCTGAAAAGCCTGATGCAGAATAATATAGATAGATGCCAGCATTGCTGTTATATGCAATTTCGCTTTCTTCTATCGAGTTATTTAATGATGATGAAATATGAATTCCGTTGCTACAGTTTATAATGCTGCATGAATAAATTGCGTTATTGTTTGAAGTGGAGGCAAATATAATTCCTCTGTTGCTGTTATTGTAAATATTATTGAGTTGCATTACATTGCTGCTGGATGAAAAGAAATATATACCATATGTATTGTAAGCGATGGAACATTCTATAACGCCATTATTACTTGAATTTTCAACATCCATGCCATATGTATTATACATCAGAATATTTCCTCTGATTGTATTGGAGTGAGAGAAGTCTTCGATGAAGATGGCACTGCCGCTGCACTCCGTTATTGTATTGTTGTAAATCATGTTGCTATTAGATATTTCGAGATGAATGCCATTTGAGCTATTCCATATTGTATTCTCCTGTATGGTATTTCGATTTGTTGAAGAAATCATATGAATGCCATCTCCCGTGTTATTATAAATTGTATTGTTGTAAATAATGCTCTGCTCCATTCCCTCCATGTGTATGCCGCCTGTGGCGCCGTTGCCATAAATAAGATTATCGGTGATAATGGAAAGACTGGATTTGTAAAGGTATATTCCTCCCTCATCTGAAGAGATGTTATTCCCAGTAATGCGATTTCCCAGACTCCAACTTCCATAGATGCCATAATGGGCATTATAAATAACGTTATTTTGTATGGTGTTGTTATGTGAATTAGATAAATATACGCCCATTTTACTGACATTTCTTATAGTACAGTTAATAATGGTGCATCTTGCAGCATCTTCGAGATACACACCATTGTCTGCAGCGTTGCCCTCGATGGTGAAACCATCCATTTTTACCCAGTCGCTTTCAATTTTAACGACATAGTTTCCTCCAATTCTTATAGTTGGATTATCAATACCTATCAAATCAATGGCTTTATCAACTACAACATTTTCCTCATAAACTTGTCCATCTGTTCCAATAACGTATACTCTTCCACCAGGAGGCACAGCATTTACGCCCGCCTGAATGCTATCCACATGGGTTGGGTCATCAAGCCATCCTTCTGGCGGGTTATTATTCACCCATACTTCTGTGGCATATCCTGCTCCTTCAGCCAGCCAGGCAAGGATATTACGCAGATAATTTGTTCTGCTCTCGGGATCTATTTCATCTGAATTCAAATCAAAACCCAAAATTATGCTTCTATTTTTACCCCTTTCTGCATCTATTGCATAATAGCCAGGAGGCACTCCCTGTTTTGTTGCAGTTAATACAACATCATCAAGATAATAACCATCGTATCTAACTGAACCATCAGAATCTAAAAGCCATCTTATACGTATGCTTTTGCCTGTATATGCTGATAAATCATATGTTTTATGTGTCCAGCTTTCTTGGCTCCCCGTATACGTAGCTATAGTGTGCCAGCCCCAGCTATCATCATATACCTGTAAATACACAAAATCATAACCATCTTCGAGAATATACCAGTCATAAAATTCTAAGGTAGCGCTTGTATAGCCATCTAAATCTATCCAGCCAGTTCTAACATAGCAATGAGCATTGTTATTATATCTGTAGTCCGAGCCGCTCATATCCGTACCATAACATCTACTCCCGCTATGCGCTACACCAGGTCCTCCTCTACATATTCCCCAATCCCACTCATCTTCGTCACCGCCTGTCCTCCATCCCGGATTGGTTTCCATGTCTTCGTTAAGCAAAGTCTCGGTGCTTGTTCCACCACCAGCTTGAAGAGAGTACTTAAAGATAGGATTGGTTTGGTTTCTATACAATGCATAAGCAGGCATAGGAGTAGTTATGTTCAGTGTTGCCACACCTATTTGTCCAGAAGATGTGTTTGCTATGCCCTCGAGTGTTCCCTGAATTGTATATGGCTCGCCTCTGAAGTAATCTTCGCCAAGCCTTCCTGAAAATGGAACCCAGTCTGGGTCATAATGTATTCCTCCTGTAGGCTCTTGCAAACCAAGTGTTTCTCCAAGCCATATTTCATCGCTGTTGGCTCCATTTCCTGGATAATCCTGCAAATCGCGAGCTGCATATGTTCCGCATAGCAAAAGAGTGCCAGCTGTTGCGTTGCCCGTGAGATGTTCCGCCAGTTCATAAACATGATCAGATGTGTCATCATATCCTTCCGTCATTGGGGTGCTCCATGTATTGTCATTACCATCCCAGTTAGCATTGCCTCCATCTCCAGGAAAATCACCTGTACTCCATATAACAATATCAAACTGATTTATCAATGTATCATCTATTCTCTGTCCCCTTAAATCTGGCGAAGTGTATTCATCATTTGTAAAATACCAGCTATCTATGGCTTTGCCATATGAAAATTCTGAGCCAGGCATTATAGTTTGGCAGGCAGCTATTATATTGTCTATTCCACTTTCCCATCCTATGGGCGTGTTATCCACAATAAGAAAGCGAGGAGGCGACGCTACAGCAGGAGCATAGACTGTTATATTTTTCTGGTAAACATCCCATCCTCCATCATTATCTGTAACATTTAGGATTATAGTGTAATTGCCTGGAGAGGAATAATGATGCGTAACTATCGAACCATAAGCATCTACGATACCATTTCCATCGAAATCCCATGACCAATTAACGATGTAACCATCTTTATCATATGAATATGGTGTGCCACCTTCAAATGTTACAGTTCTTGCAGTCGTTATATTTCTTGGGCTGTATGAAAAGCCAGCCACGGGAAGAATATTTGGCACTATGACAGTCAATTCATAGGAGCTTCTCCCTCCATTATCATCTGTTACTATTAAAGTCACTGTATATGTTCCACTTCTTTCATAAGTATGACTTGGATTAGGGCTTGAAGAAGTGTTTCCGTCTCCGAAATTCCAGAAATATGAAGCAATGGTTCCATCTGGATCTGAGGCAGATGAACAGAAGTTTATGGTTCCATCTATTTCAGGATTAACTTCCCATGAGAAATTCACTGTAGGCGGGATATTTTCAGTAACGTTTACTGGTGGCGGAGTATTGTAACCATATCCAGCGGTAGCAGTACTTGATTCTCCTTCATCATCTACTACAGTAAGGGTAACCGTGTAGGTTCCAGGGTTCGTATATTGGTGTACCGGCATCACTCCATAACTAATATTCCCATCACCAAAATCCCATCTATATATTACTATGTCTCCGCCGTCCGGGTCATAACTCTGGTTTGCATTGAATTCTACGATTTCTCCAGTTTTTGGGTCCCATGGCTCATATGTAAACATTGCTACTGGTGGAACAGTATGCAAAATTCCTTGCTGCAACACTCCTGACATTATTATTGAATTACTTTGTTTATCTATTACAACAACACTAATTTGCCAATTTTCTACATTTCCAAAAATACTGGTGCAATTTATTTTTATGTAATCTCCAACATCCCATCTTTGGTTATTACTGAAATCAAAAAATTTGGAATTATTTTTTAAATGAATTATATTATTATAATTTTGCAACATGCTTTTTGTAAATGAAAAATCCTCGCTTTTTACATCTCCTTTCCATATTATGATACGAGTATCTCCAAGTTTTACAGAATCCCCTCCTTTATTTTCTATAACTGCATTATAATTTTCATCCATGTAACCAACCAAATTAACATGAGGAGCAGATGTTGTGCCGGTATTGGAGAAAACATAAACAGCAAGAACAGAAAAGGTAGATATAGCTATAGCTAACAATAATAGCGTGCCTATAACTTCCGATACACCTTCATTTCCAAACTTTTTCATATTATTCATCTCCTCACTCCTTTTTATTTCTTTTCTTTTAATTTGCTTAACTTTTTGCTAACATTTTTATAACATTCCTGCTATATATAATTTTTGCTTAACTTACACATTGAGTATATAGAAAATTTGATATGAAGAACGAAATTATACTAAAGTCTATTCTCGCTCCTATCCCTTTTCTTCTTCTTTTGCTTTTTCTTCTTTCTTTTCAGGAATTTCTTCCTTTTCTTCTTCTTTTGCTTTTTCTTCTTCTATTTCTTTTATCTGTTCTTCTGCTTCTTTCTCCACTTCCTTTCTTTCTTCTTCTGGCAATCTTTCCTCGAGTTTGCGGCGCCTCCATGGGTCTGTCAAATTAAGCTTTGTTATTAAAACATTTGAAGCATGAACGGGATATGAAACTGCCTTTCCATCGGCTTTTGTTATGGTTATCCCCTCTATTTCCAATCTTTGTTTTGTGACATCAACTTTTCTTACCTTGCCTGTTTCTCCTTTAAAGTTACCCCTCATTATTTTTACAGTATCTCCTCTAACAACAGGTATGCTCCTTATTTTATATTTTATCATCAAATCTTCTGCAAGATGGGAAGCAATCATTTTACGCTTTATATGGTGAGGGGCATTATACATGAATTTTCTTTGCTTTCTTGGCTGCTTTCCTATTTTCATTTTATCACACAATTATACTTGCTGCTGCTGCGATGCGGGGCCACCTATCCGCTGCTTCTCTCGCAACAGCACCTTTTATAGCAGAGCCTTTCATATCTCCCTCTGGTGTAACAATGACTGCTGCATTATCTTCAAATTGAATACGTATTCCATCCGGGCGACGATATGGCATTTTTTGACGAACTATAACCGCATGAAAAACCTGACGTTTCATCTCTGGCTTTCCTTTTTTTACTGTAACCACAACCATGTCACCTATACCTGCCGTAGGATAGCGGCGATGGATTCCTTTCTGCCCTTTGACTGCGATTATTTCAACAACTCTCGCTCCAGTATTATCCACGCAATTAAGAGCTGCCCCAGTTGGTAGACCTTTTGTAACAAAAGCTGCTATTCCCTTCATTTTTTGCTCACCACCACAAAATGCACCGTCTTGCTTATTGGTCGGCATTCCATTATTGTTACAATATCATTCTTCTTAACATCGATGCACTCTGGCAAATGGGCTTTATATCTGCTCGTTCTTTTTTCATATCTTTCATATTTAGGAAGGTAGTGTAACCTTTCTTTTTCAACAACAACGGTTCTTTGCATAGCAGTTGATACAACTTTGCCAGTTATGGCTATGCCTCTGACTTTCAGATGCCCATGCCATGGGCAATTGACATCATTGCATTTTCTTTCTGGTTCTTTAACTTTTATTCCTATCATTTTATCTTACCTATTCTTTCTTCTGGTCTATACCTTATTTTTTTACCATCAATGCTATGTCCATCAATTTCAAAGATTGCTATATTTTTTGCCACTTTTTTTATTCCTTTTGGAGTCTCTATCACCATCATATTCTTTGTTTCATCTATTATTATGCCTTCAATTCCTTTTAATGAACCATCTTTTGAATCCAGCACTTTTGCCTTAAGCCCTATAAACTCTCCCCTTAAAAAATTTTCTGTCATTCTATCTCCACTTTGAATCCCATCTCTTCTAATTTTTTCTTCGCTTTTTCTTTATGGTCTCCCTGCAATTCTATTATATCCTTCTTTGATGTTCCACCTGTAGCACACAATTTTTTTAAATCACTCGCTATATTCTTTATATCAACAGATGAATCAAAACCACTTATCACGGTAACCATTTTTCCATACCTACGCTTCTCAGTTTTTATTTTTATTTCCTTTCCTTCTCTTGATAATTTATCACAAACACACAGTTCTTTTGGTAAGCCACAAACGGGACATATCTCACTCATTCTATTTCTTTTTCCTCCCTCATAATTGTAAGCATTCTTGCCAAACTTCTTCGAATATATTTAATCCTGCCAGGCGAAGGCGGAGAACCACCCATCGATGCCTTTCCATATTCTTCCATAAGCTCATTCCTCAATTCCTTCAACTTTTTCCTTCTTTCTTCACTGCTCATTGCTCTTATCTCCTTTGCTTTCATCTTTTTTCAACACCTCCTTCAATATTTCCTTTAATTTTTCAGCCCTTTTTATACCTATTCCTTTTATTTCAATTAGGTCATTGATATCAACTTCATATAATTGTCTGGCATTTTTTATTCCAGCTTTGTCTATTTCTTCCAGTATATTTTTATTCATATTTGGTAAATCCAATACCGGGATTTTTTCAAGTTTTTCAAGCATTTCTTCTTTCTCCATCTTAGCTTTTCTTTCTGCAATCTCCTCGCTGGTTTCCTTCTTTTCTTCTTCCAGAATTTCTATTTCATCTGGCAACCTTGCATCTGGTCCCATTATTTTAACTTTAATTCCTATTATACCTGGCTTTGTTTTTGCAACAGCTATGCCAACATCCATAACACGGTCTGCAACCTCGCCGCAATACTTGATATATCCCATTGTGAATTTTTCCATTCTATGTCTATCACCTGTCAACTTCCCAGAAATTATGACTTGGCAGCCTCTGGCTCCAGCATCCATAATGCGGCGGACTGTTGAATGACCAACCCTGCGGAAATGCCATCCTCTCTCCAAAGCTGCAGCAACTTTCTGTGCCATCAAATTTGCATTTAGTGCAACACTGTCACTAACTTCTTCTATCTCAATCTGGGGATTTTCTAAACCAAATTTGCTTGCAATTGTGTCCGTTAATTCTTTTATTCTTTTTCCTCCCTTTCCTATTATAAGTCCCGGTCTTTCGACTTCTAAAGTTATTAATGTTCCCAATGGTGTGCGTTGAATTTTAATTCCTCCAAAACCCGCCCTCTGGCTTTCTTTCATCAAAAACTCTTTCAACAAAATTCTCCTCTGATTTTCTATAACAAATTTCCTTTCTATAGCCATATTATCTTTCCTCAATGATTATTTCAACATTCGTTGTTCTTTCATTCCATGCTGTTGACCGCCCCATCGCGCGGGGCATATATCCTTCAGTTATCCTTCCTCCATAAGTAGATATATGTGCAATAAACATATTTTCAGAGTCTAAACCTTTATATTCTGCGTTATTCATGGCGTTCTTTAAAACATTTAAAATTTTTTTACTTGCATTTACAGGATAACCTCCTGGTCCAATGCCTTTTTTATGTGCCCTCTCTGTCTTATGCGTTTTAAACGGTATGGCTCTTTTCAATTTTATTATATCATTGAGCAAATTCTCTGCATCTTTAACGCTCATTCCTCTTATAGCTTTTGCTACATTTTCGGCATGCCTTGGCGAACAATGCAAATCTCGTCCATAAGCCCTTGCAGTTTTTTCCGGGTCTAAATATCTTGAGTATTTCATATTCATCATTTGAGAGGCATATATTTAGATGAACGGGTGGCTCCGACACCGGGTCCGGTATGCTTAACTTCTTTCCTTGTTAATGCAAATTCACCCAAGTAATGACCAATCATCTCTGGTGTAATTTTTACTGGAATAAATTCTTTTCCATTGTGAACTGCAATAACATGTCCAACAAATTCTGGCAATATTATCATATTCCTTAAATGAGTTTTTATGGCTTTTTCACCATCAGTTTTTCTTATTCTCTGCAAAAAACGATATTGAACAGGAGTTAATCCTCTTTTTAATGTTCTTCTTGCTCTCGAGGTTAAATAGGGCATAATCTCTTCAATTCCCATCTTCTTCACTTCTTCAACATTAATGCCCCTATACAAAAATTCTTTTTTGCTCTCAATTTCAATCTTCCTTCTTCTTCTCCTCGCCATATCATCACCTCTTTCCTGTTCTTCTTGCCGCTATAGAACCGACTTTTTTGCCAGGCGGCGCCCCTCTTGCCACCGTTTTTGGCCTCCCAACATGCTGGTGGCTTCCTCCGCCATGGGGGTGACTTACTGGATTCATTGCAACGCCACTTGTTATTGGGAAAAGTTTTGCTTTACGCCTTGTAGCATAGAATCTTTTACCTGCTTTCACAAAGGGTTTGTCCCCCCTGCCTCCACCAGCTGCAACACCTATTGTTGCCCTACAATTTGATAAAAATAATTTATGTTTTCCACTTGGTAGGCGGACAATGACCCCATTCTTCTCATGAGACACAATTGTTGCATAACTGCCTGCGGTTCTAACAAATTTTCCTCCATCTCCGGGTCTGCCTTCTATATTATATATTGGAGCTCCCTGAGGAATTGAACCAAGGAAAAGAACATTTCCTGGCTTTACAACAGTTTCTCCCGAAAATCTTATTTTTTCTCCAACCATCATACCTTCATTTGCTATCAATTTTGCTATGCTTCCATCATTCAATTCAACCATTGCTATTGGAGCTGTCGTTCCGGGATTATGAACAATATCCTTAACCAGACCATCATATTCCCCAACCTTCGGATAACTAACAGGCCCCTTATGCCTGAATGATGAACTAATGTATCGGGGTTTTGCTTTCCCTCTTCTCTGCATTCTTAATATTTTTCCCATTTTATCACTTAGAATATACCTATTCTCATTCCAATATCTTCAGCATTGTAATCAGGCGTTAACTTTACAGTTGCAACTTTCCCTTCAGCACCTATTTTTGTTGTAATTTTAGCTATCTTTACTCCAAATATTTTCTCCACAGCTTCTTTAATCTGGCGTTTATTTGCATCCATTTTTACAACGAATTGCAAAGCATTGTTATTTTCAATCATGGCAAGAGTTTTTTCTGTAATATATGGATGAAACACTATCTCATAAGGATTCATACCTATCACCTATTTTTTTAATAGCATTTAAGGTATATAGGGTGAGCCTTCCAGCCTGCCCGCCCGGCGCCAGATGCCCAACATTTATTTCCTCAGGTTCTACAACATCCACACCAGTTAAATTGGATACTGCTTTTTTAATTTTTTCCTTATTTGATGCAACTATGAGCAGAGATTTTGGAATTTTATATTTTCTTCCCCTTGTTTTTCCTCTACCCGCCCTTATATGCTTCCCTTTTTTTGCTCTTTCAATGTCATCGTGCAATCCTATTTTTTGAAGTATACCTATAGCATCTTTTGTTTTTTCAATTTCCTCAAATTTATCTTCTATTATGAAAGGCAATTCAGCATTGAACTTGTGCCCTCTTTTTTTGACAATTTCTTCATTTGAAGTGGCTGCAATTGCAGATATTCTTGCAATGAGCATTTCCTTCCTATTTATTTTTTTACTCCATACTTTTTCAGATTTTGGAGGATGAGCCCGCCTTCCTTTTACTGTTCCTGGCACTTTTGCTCCTCTTCCAGATGAAAGCCTTGGGATACGAGAAGAGCCTCTACCCGGACCTTGGCTTTCTGCAACATAATCTTTACCTGCTGTTGCTTTCGCTCCATAAGGTTGTCTTTTATTGGCTCTCATTACTAAAAAAGCTTTCTTTATTAAATCTGGTCTATATTCAAAATTAAATACAGGTGGTAATTCAATTTCTTCAACAATGTTACCATCCATACCATACACTTTTCCCTTCATCATACCCCCTGCTTGCTTGATGTAGATATATATGTTATCTCAGGTTTTTCAACTTTAACTCCTTTCATATATCTAATAGCCTGTCTCATTCTTATAATGCGTTTTACACTTCCCGGCAAACTTCCATGAACAACAACATATTCATTTTTTACAATGCCATAATGAGGAAAGCCTCCATCTGGAGTGATTTCTTCTCCATTTTCTCCTATTTTCAAAATACGTTTATTATATTCAGTTCTTTTATGATAGCCAGTTTGACCTGCTTGTGGAACTGTTCCACGAGTCCATGAAAGCCACGGACCAAGTGTTCCAATCATCCTGCGATGCTTTCTATTTTTATGATGCAATAACTTAACTCCCCATCTTTTTACACTCCCCTGAAATCCTTTACCTTTTGTTACAGCAATGGCGTCCATCATGTCTCCTTCGACAAAGACATCTTTTATGCTCAATTCTTTACCCAATATTTCATTTGCATATTTATAACGAGCCTTCAAATCACCGCCACCAATCCTTATTTCCATAACATCAGGAATTTTCTTTGGTATTCCACCAATTTTCCAAGGTTCTGTATAGGCTATAACCCTAACCTCATCATATTCATCTGCTTTCTTTTCATTTTTTTTCTTTGGTAGGGGCATAACTTTTTCCAATTCTTTCACATTGTCCGCCCATATCTCTGTTTTTGCTTTCAATCCATAAGGAGTTTTTTTATATAATCTTATAGCAGCTATTTTCATTGGAGGAGTTTCCAAAATCGTTACAGGGACAAAAACTTCCTGTCCAGAAGTTGTTGAAGTTGGACGATAATCAATAACTAAAATATGACTCATTCCAGCCTTATAACCCGCAAATCCTTGCAAGGATGGTTTGTTTCCATTATTGGGCCATGTTTTTATAGTTGGCACTATGGAACGAGCTCTTTTACGAGGTGAATATCCCAATGAACCTCTTTTTGGCCTGCTATGCTGCACCATATTTTACACCTAACCTAACCCCAAATATATGAAGTAATATATAAAACTGATGGATTGCTAATTATTCCCACCTTGGGAAATAATTGCTTTTAACCCACTCATTAAAAGAGCCATTGAAATGGAAAATGAGCCACTGCTTTCTCTTTCCCACTATTTTTGTGATAAGTAAAGCAATTTTACAGAAATCCTATAGCTTCAATCTTGTATTGCACTACCGATACTTTTATTATACCAAAAACCATTATGTATTGGTGAGTAAATTGAAGGGAAAAAGAGCGGTGCCGATAGCATTGTTTTTGATTCTATCAATGGTTTTTACAACTATTCCTCATGATTGCAAGGGTGATAGTGAAGTATATCCAACATTATCCATTAGGATCCATAAGATACAGAAACTTGAAGGAGGGGATGAAGGAGGAGATGTAGATTTCAAATACTTTGTTAGCGTATATAATGCTAAAAGCGGTGAGTGGGAGACTATATCTCATACTTGTCCCGGAAACGATCCTACTCCAATTATGAATACCACAGATACTTTCCAAGTTTATTCAAAAATAGCGTATATAACCATTAGACTTATAGATGTGGATACATGGTCAGGAGACGACTCTTTTGATATAAGTGGTAGAAAAGGTGGAGGCATTACTGATAGCCCATATGCGGATGGAGCTATATATCATGGTAACTTTAATTTAGCAACTGATTCACTCACTGGAGATAAAACAGAGCAATCATATGGGTACTACATTACATCTGGCGATTATGATGGTAGTATAGATGTAGACGAAAACGATGCTACAGTTTATTTTGAGATATGGGACAATTACAAACCACCAGTGGCAAAAGCTGGAAACGATCAGTGGGTTAACGTCAACGATTTAGTAAACTTTGATGGTTCATCCTCTACTTCGTTTTCATCGACTATAGTAAAATATCAGTGGGATTTTAACAGCGACAATATTTATGATGCAGAAGGTACAGTTGCGAGCCATAGGTATACTACTAAGGGTACATATGTGGTAACTTTAAAAGTGACAGACAATTTAGGTGTGGAAGATACTGACACCTGTACAATTTACGTAGACACATCACCCCCTGTGGCTGATTTTGCATATACCCCAGAAAAACCCAAAAATTCAGATGAAATACATTTTGTAGACAAATCTTATGATGCAGATGGCACTATTATCTCTTGGGAATGGAATTTTGGAGATGGGTCAACCTCATTCCAGCAAAATCCTACCCACCGATACTCTAAATCAGGGAATTATACCGTAACCTTAACTGTTACAGATAATGATGATGCAACAGCATCTATCTCCCACCAAATCACTGTAGAGAAAAAGGAGAAAGGAATTCCAGGATTTGAAATTGTGATTCTTGCCATTGCGGTAGTGGGCACTTATTTTATAAGAAGGAAAATAAAAGGAAAACTCGATGAAAAACCAAATAAATCATGAGAAATTTGCATTTTTGATCGAGGGCTTAGTCTAATGAACCTTCGGATGCAAAGTTAATATTTGCTGTTCCATTTAGCGGACATAAATCCTTTAAAGTAGCATTTCTTACTTGAATTTGCCAGTTAGCCGCCTAAAAGGAGATATTGGCAAAGTCAATATCCCATTATGAATAACAAAACATTTTCTTTAGGCGGCATAGCAATAATAGACAAAGGAGATAAAGCAGAGAAATTCATAAGAAATTTGAAGGAAGGTATAGAATTGCACCCAGTAAGGCACTGGACTAAATATTGTATCATTGCATATTCTTCATTTCATTCCTCGCGAATTTTTTGATAAATTTGACAGAAATTTTGAGTGAAAATTCTCCT
>JAGGSX010000040.1 GCA_021158865.1 Thermoplasmata archaeon | reverse complement strand
CACAATTTTATCTTTTAATTGCTCTTTTATCTCATCCCCTTCCATGGGATGAAATCACGATCAATTACTTAAAAATCGTGAAATTTTTTACTTTCGGAAGTACTGAATTAAAAGTAATCTTCATGTTCTCAAAATCAGGCTCCTTATTCTTTCTGAATAATTTTTCAATACGATTTTTAAGCAATTCCTTATTTCGTTTTAGTTTCCAGCTTTCTTCAAGATTATTTAAATCAACTAAAACAATAAAAAATCTATTAGCAGCATCAAATCGTCTAATTCCTTGATTTTCGTAAAACCAGCGAATTAATGAGACTGGATTGTCCATCGTTTCCTCTATAATTCTCCTACGAATACTATGAAAATTCTTGATAAATTCTTTAGCCTCTCTAGATGGATGTTCTGAAATTCTTGTCAAAAGTTCTTCAAAGACTTCTCTATCTCTTGCACTTCTATCATAATTAATATTTAATCTACGAGCAAATCTTTTTAATTCGGTTAACTCAGAATTCAACCCTAATTCTTTCCTCTTTATTTGCAGGTATTCATCTGGAAAATATGTTACTTTAAGATCATACGGAAAATTAAACCAGAAGAAATCTATCTTCTTTACTAAACCTGAAGCCGGAAGGATATTTGGTTGTCTCTTTATCATATCCTCAATTAAAATAGATGTCCAATGGTTATACCAAGAACAAACTATGTATCCACGAATCCTTGGATTTATATCGTTTTCAATTCTTTCTATCAGAACATTATAATCTCTTATTTTCTTCACATAATTATTTACAATTGTTTGCTCTACAGCGTTTTGGTAAAAACCACCCCAATCGAATACTTTCACTTTATACAGCTGACTGTAAAGTTGATCTTCATCCTGTATTAAGTTTCGTCGTTCTTCATTGTACACTTCAACTAAAAATTCATCCAACACATCTTCACTTATTTGTTTGCAGAATAGATATTCAAATAAATCCCTCCCTGAAATATTAGTTATATCTGTTCCCACTTTATTAGCCAACCTTCTTAAAAGAGGTGCTCTTGAGATAGATCTCATCTTTAGGAAATACACCCCTAGCTCGTGTTTGAGTAACTTTTCAAAATCATTCTCATTATAATATTTTTTTAGTCTTCTAAATTCCTCCTTAATGTTCATTGTCACCGCCTCCCCACCCATAAGTTACCATCTCTTTTAAATTCTCTCTGCAACAACTTAAACAAGTCCGATAATTTGAATAACTTGTTTTGTTTTATAAAATAAATCGTAAGATAATTTATTATTTGATATGTGTGTCTCCCTTGACCTTGTATATATTTTTCTATTAGCTTTATAATAACATCCGCTTCTTGATTTATAGAAATTACATCAATTTTATTCTTATCTTTGATTAATGTTTTTCTAAATGTAAGAATAAAATCAGTTTTTAATCCTCCTGCTCGTGTATCTTGAACAACAGAACCTGCAGAATATTCAAATGTTTCAACATTAATTAGCTCAAAGTTTAAATTATTTATAATTGAAAAAAGGTTGATCCAAGTATTATCATCCAAACTATTAAACATTAAAGAGAAATAATGACCAGATTTAAGAACACGCTCTATTTCTTGGAAAACTTCTTTTAATAACTGAAAATAGTTTTCCGTATTTTTGTTTCTTTCCTTCGAATCACTTATGACTATTTCTTTTTCGTATTCAGGATGCTCTCCAAGCCAACTATTCCACATTAAACTTAGTTCCAAATAAGGCTGCCGGTCGCCATGTGGTGGATCAGTTATTACATAATCTATTGAGTTATCGGGAAAGACTTTAAGCACATCTTGTGCAGGTTTTTTAAATAATAATAAATTATAATCTGAAAACAATAAGTTCTCAATCCTACTCCCTTCTCTAACAATGTAATTCATTTTATTCTGTATTTTCTTTGCTTTTAGAATTTTTTTATACCTATTTTCAAAACAATTCCAAACATTAATCTCAAAATGTTCTTTTGGTATCCAATAACCAATAACCCAACTTCCAACTTCTTTCTTAGGTGTTTTTCTTGTTTTTCCATTGAATTTTCCTCTTCTTTTTACTACAAAGACCATCTTGCTCGCTTGACCTAATGAAGCTGTAAAGCAGAATTTAAAAAACGCTCTAATATTCTCATCATTGATGGCGTTAATTTCTTTCCATAAAATAGAGAGTGCAAGTAAGTTTCTTGGAGTGAACAAGTTATAAACTTTAGTATCCATATTCGCGTTGATTCTTAGATTGTAAAACAATTTTTCCTTTGGATAAAAGTAAGGTATAGTTTCATAAGAAAAAGAATTTGCCAGTTTAATATCTCCTTCAGAAGGTGCATCTATTATTTTTTTTCATTTTTTTTATACCACACTTCCACTAATTTGTCATTTTTCCATATGAAATGTGTTCCTATATAAACTCCATCTTTCCTAACAACTCTATATAGCGAGTTTATTCTATGTTCTACCTTTTGTCTGAGTCTATTAAATTCATTTTCAATATAATGAATATTCATTTTTGATAATGTCTGTCTTGTTATGAAAATTGCAGATGGATTTATATCAATACCAATTGCCTTTCTATTAGTGAATAAGCTTTCTATAATGGATATACCAGAACCACAGAAAGGGTCTAAAACAATATCTCCTTCGTTAGTGTATTTTAGAATAAAATGCCTAACAACATTATGTGGCTTTTTTGACCAATATTTATGTAGCGCATAAATACCTTTATAGGTATCGGCAGAACGAGTAGAGGATTCCCTCTCATTTTCTGTTTCAAAGAGTTTCATTTGTACCGTTTCATCCGTGTTTCTCATCTCCTTAATATGATTTCTTTCATATTTTTAAATATTCCTAAATTAGCGTGCAGAATTTCTGCCATCTGATATTATCTGAATCTAACTGTTTCCAGATTTTTTAATGCAAGCGTCTTTATTCCATATCTCTTATAAATTCCTGCTGCAAGTTCCAGACATTTTGATTCTTCCCCATGACCAAGTATTATTCTCTTTGGCTTTGGAGAGAGATTTTTAACAAAATTCAACAACTGATTCCTATCAGAATGACCTGAAAAACCTTCACATGTTTCAACCCTCATATTTATTTTCACTTCCTGCCCACCGACATTAAGTTCTTTCCAACCCTTCTGGATTTTCTTTCCAAGTGTGCCCTCCGCCTGGTATCCTACAAATATGAGTATGTTTTCTTCATCTTCAGCCCATGATTTCAGATATTCCATTACGGGACCGCCATTCAACATACCGCTTGTTGCAAGGACGATGCCTGGCTCTGAGCTGTCGATTATTTCTCTTCTCTGATCATAGGTCTCAACTCTTTCAAATATATCAGATAGCAATGGATTCTCCCCTTCCTGAAATATCTTCTTTCTTAAATCAGCATTCAAATATTCGGGATATGCAGTATGGATTGCAGTAGCTTCCCATATCATACCATCTAAATATACTGGAACAGTAGGAATTTCTCCCTCTTTCATATAATGCTCCAGAACTATCATGACTTCTTGACTTCTACCGACAGCAAAGACAGGTATTAAAATTTTACCTCCATTTTCAACTCCTTCTTTTACAATTTTTCCGAGATACTCAGCAGCTTTCTTTCTTGATGGCTGGACATCCTGTCTTCCTCCATAAGTAGATTCCATAACTAATGCCTCAAGCCGGGGAAAATGGGTGGCGGCAGCACCAAAAAGCCACGTTTTTTCATATTTTATATCCCCCGAGAAAGCTATGTTAAAAAGCCCTTCACCAATATGGAAGTGGCATATTGCCGAACCAAGAATATGGCCAGCACGATGCATTGTAAGACGAATATCAGGAGCTATATCTATTGTATCTCCATAATTCAATGGGATTGTATGCCTTATCTCATTTCTTATATCTTCTGATGAATAAGGAGGTCTTTTTCCTTCATCAACTCTGACCTTTAAATAATCCATTTGAAGCAAAACCATCACATCTCTCGTAGGATATGTTGTATACAATGGTCCATCATATCCATATTTATAAAGCAATGGGATCAGTCCGGAATGATCAAGATGAGCATGTGTGAGGACAATTCCATCTATTGATTCAAAGGGTAAAACTTCTGGAACAGTTAGATAAGGAGAACCATTGTTTGGAGAAGACACATCTATCCCACAATCTATCAATATCTTGCTGTCTTGGGTTGACAACAAACTGCATGACCTTCCAACTTCTCTATATCCTCCAAGAGCAGTCATTCTAACCCATTTTTCTCCATCGCTTACACCTCGATGCAACCTTCTGCCAAGTCTTCTCAAAAATTCTTTTCTTTCATCTGCCACAATGCGGAGATATTTTCTTATATCCTGAACGGTTTTTGAAGGTATTGGAGGAGCTCTAATTATCTTTGGAGCCCATCCTATTTCCTTCTTTACTTCATTTAATAATGAGCCTTTTTTTCCTATAGCAACACCAGGCTTTTCAACTTCTATTGTTACTTCTCCAACATCAGGCTCAAAATATATATTAACTATTTTTGCTTCATCGGGTATTATTTCTTTTATTTTTCTCTCAGCCTCTCCAATTTCTGCAAGAACAGAAGAATCTGGTCTTACTGTTATTCTTTTCTGTAATTTTTTTGCAAGCTGTTTTATCAATTCAGATTGTTCAGCAAACTTTTCAGGGTCCTTTGTATAAATTACAAGCTCAGCTCCCTCAAACTCTATATCTGTTATCCTAATCTCAGATGGTATAGTTGCCATTACTTCTTTTCTAATTTCTTTGAGAACGTCTTCAATTGGCATAACAATTACAATTCAATTCTTTTTTCAATTTCTTCACGGCTTAGCTCCATATAACCTTTTGATGTTATTGTAACCACATCTATCCCATTTCCTGAAGCAGAATCACGCTTCATTGCCGCATTCATGGCTCTCACAGCCAAATCTATACCTTCTTCAATACTCATTCCTTCCTTATATTTATCCTCAAGAACACCAAATACATAAGATGAGCCAGACCCTGTTGTTGTGTATACATCCTCAATGGCTCCTCCGGCAGCATCCAAAGAAAAAACATGAGGAGATGTATCATAACCGGCTATAATCAACTGCACATAATATGGAGCAAATTTTCTCTGATTTAATATATTTGCCATCAATGTTGCTGCTCCCTCAACAGGCATTTTTTCTTCTCTCTCCATTCTATACAATTCTGCCTCAGCCTTTAAATATCTTGCAAGAACTTGAGCATCTCCAACCAAGCCTGCTGTCGTTAGCAATAGATGCTCATCTATTTTATATATTTTCTTTGCTACTTTATGGGCAATCATCGTCCCCATGGTGGCACGATGCTCTGCAGCCGCCACTACCCCACCTTTACATACAATGCCTAAGGTTGTTGTTCCCTTTTTATTTTCCATCAATTCACCCCAAAAGAGTAAGAATAAATATAGAAAGTGGTATATAAATCTTGTGAAGAATCTGCTGAATAAATTAAAATGGCATTCCGAATATGATTTTGATAAAGTTATTATATGGTATGTTAGCAGGGGAATGCCAGATGATATCGATAGCATTAAAGGAAAAGATATTATAAAAATGGATAAATATTATATAGAAACAAAAAAAGCTTTCATTCCATATCACAGGATTAAAAAAATTGAATATGAGGGTAAAATCTTGTTTCAGAGGTGATTACATTATTTTTGTATATCTTATTTCATTGCTTTCTTTATAATTGCCAGCATTGTCATACACAACAACTTTCAATGAATTTCCAAATGATACAGGGAATTCCTGTGGAAGGGTTGCATTATAAGGAGAGACAAAATCTTTCCATAGAAGCTGACTGTTCAATATAAATTCAACATAGTAAACCCCAGAAAGACTATCACTCGCCTCCGCCACCGCATCCAGCTTGCCGATTATAATTGTTTTTCTGAATAACGTTGGCATCATTTGCCGTCCAGATATATATAAATATCCTTCTTTTGGGATTTTGATGTTTACGTCTGGCTTTGTTTTATCAATTTTTATGGTTACATTTTTTTCATTTTCAACATTTCCAGCATTATCCACACTATAAAAATATATTACATGTATTCCTTCTGAAGTCAATTGAAATGGTTCTGTATACTTATTCCATGACCCATCATCTATTTTATACTCTGTATAATTTACACCAGACAAGTTGTCAGTTGCAATCAGTGTTATTTCTGCATTTCCTAAAATCCATCCTTTATTTCCATGGCTTGCATTTATTTTCGCATTTGTGATTGGCTTTGTTTTATCAATTTTTATGGTTACATTTTTTTCATTTTCAACATTTCCAGCATTATCCACACTATAAAAATATATTACATGTATTCCTTCTGAAGTCAATTGAAATGGTTCTGTATACTTATTCCATGACCCATCATCTATTTTATACTCTGTATAATTTACACCAGACAAGTTGTCAGTTGAATTAAATTCTATGTTGACAGTTTTATTGCACCATCCCTCACAACTTACATTATAGACTGTTTCTGGAGGGATTGAATCAACCATCAAAGAGATTTTGCTTTCATTATGAGCACCATCATTATCATATACAGTAAGATTTACTAAATAAATTCCATCCTCCGTATAAACGTGATTTATGTTTTCTCCAGTTCCAGTGCTATTGTCTCCAAATTCCCAACTCCAAAAAATAATGTTGCCATCATTGTCATAACTCCCAGATGAAAAGCTAACGCTTCTTTTATTTACAATTGATGAAATATTAATGACAGCAATTGGAGGCACATTTGCCACATTAACCTGTTTCTCGACATAGGCTGTAGTGCCGTTTGAATATACCACTATAAGCCTTACATTATATACCCCGTTATCTGCATATTTATGCATTGGGTTTTGCTGTATTGAGCTATTGCCATCGCCAAAATACCATACCCATACAATTATGTCTCCACTTGAATTATCAATAAAATGAATTGTGTCCAAATCTGTCGGCGACGGCGGTTGCCAATTAAAGTCTGCCTTATTCACTGCCTGTACGCTTGTGAACGCAGTTATTCCTATCAGAGAAAATGTAACAACCATCAATAATGTTTTCTTCTTCATTTAAATCGGGATAATATTTGTTTTTGTTATTTATGTATTTCGCAATTGAAGAATATATATCATCCTTCTATTTATTATACTATGATTCCAAAAAGTCATCCAAGGTATGAAAGCTTAATCATGAGGGAAAGAATTGTAAAAGGAATGAAGGATGGAGTGGTTCATTTAACAGGGCTTATAGCTCATGGAAGAGGAGAAGCTTTTGATTATTTAATTGGAGAAAAAACACAAGATTTTGCAGATTATGCTTCCATGGCTGCCGCCAGCCATCTAAAAATTGCCTCTAAGCCTGTTATTTCAGTAAATGGAAATGCAGCCATGCTTTCTGGAAAAGATATTGTTAGATTGGCTGAAGAAACTGGAGCTAAAATTGAAGTTAATTTATTTCATAGAAGTAAGGAAAGGATTAAAAAAATTGTAGAAATGCTTGAAAAATTTGGAGGCGGGAATATACTTGGATTAGAAGGAAATGCGAGGATAGAGGGATTGCAACATGATAGAGCTATATGCAGTTATGATGGCATATATACTGCTGACGTTGTTTTTGTTCCTTTGGAAGATGGTGATAGATGCGAAGCTTTAAAAAAAATGGGAAAAATTGTCATCACAGTTGATTTAAATCCTTTGTCGAGAACAGCAAGAAATGCTGATGTTACAATAGTTGATAATATTATAAGAGCCATTCCAAATATTTTAAAAAAATATAAAGAAGTTAGAAATCCAGAAAAAATAATAAAAGAATGGGATAATAAAAAAAATCTGCAAAAAGCACTAAATTTTATATGCGAGAGGTTAAAAAATTTTTATTGACTTGGTTTATAAACAGATTTCAATGCAAATGGAGTTATTAGAGATGAAATTATTACAAGCAATATGGTGGAAGCAAGCATCTGGTGGGCAAGTTTTGTTGGAAATATTTTCATTGATATTTCTGTTGTTACAACAACCAGAGCAACTTCCATACGCGGCATCATGCCGATGCCTACAGCTAAAGCATCCCTATTTTTAAATCCATTTATTTTTGCCCCAAGGCTGCATCCAACTATTTTCCCCAGTAAAGCCATGGGAATGAAATACAATATCAAATAGCCCACTCCTTTTAGAGCAGAGAAATCAAATGATGAGCCAACCCATACAAAGAATAATGGGATGAAAAACACTTCTCCAATTTCTCTAACAAAAGTGCTTATTCTCCTCCTTTGAGGAAATACGCTAAGGAGCAATCCAGCAAAAAATGAACCAGTTATTGCAGCCAGGCCGAGGCTCATTGCGAGAAAGGAAAATATAAAACAGAATGCAATTGCAGATGTCAAAACAAATCTTGGTATCTGGGCTCTGAAATTCAATTTTCGCATTTTGTAAAATATGAATAACAAAGCTAAAAATATTATGAAGAAGATTGTTACCTTTATCAAAAGAATTTCTGGAGAGCCTGTGCCAAGTGTAACTGATAAGATAATTATTCCAAGAATGTCGTCGAGAACAGCTACAGTTAAAATCAAATTTCCAACATTTGTGTGCAAAGCATTGATGTCCATTAAAGTTCTTACTGTAATGCCAACACTTGTTGCAGAAAAAATGTTTCCTATGGCAATTCTATATATGAAAGGATATTGAAGTATGGTTCCAACAATGTAGCCAAAAAGAAATGCAACACTTACATCAAACAATGATGTTATAATCCCGCTTTTACTTGCTTTCTTTAATTCATCTATGCCAGTATCTATACCAGATAAAAATAAAAGAATGATTATTCCAATATATGAAATTGATTCTATTCCTTCCCGTATTGAAGGAGAAATAAAATTATATCCTGATATGCTTCCAATTACAAATGGTCCTACTACAATACCAGCCAAAATTTCTCCAATAACAGCAGGTTGTTTTACTTTTTCAAGTGCATAACCAAATAATCTCGCTAAGATAAGGGCTACCCCAAGCTCTATTAATAGCAATTTTAAATCAAACATCATCTCTTACCCAATAAAATTTGAATTATGTAATGAGCCGTTATTTCTCCAACAATCTCATCATTTTCAATAACGGGCAATCTTCTTAATCCAGCATTAACCATTCTGGAAAGAACATCACCAATTTTTTCATCAGGTGAGCATTTTATAACCTGCTTACACATAACATCTTCAGCCTTTTTAGCTGTTCCGTATTCTATCGAAACACCATATTTCTTTCCAAAAACGTATTTTGGAAGCCTTGCAGGAGCTAAAAGACGGAGGATATCATATTCTGTTATAACACCAACGACTTTTTTGCTTTTTTTCTCTTCAACAACCCATATATGGTCACGGGCAGTTAAAATGGATAGAACTGATTGAACACTTGCATTTTTTTCAAGCAATGGAAGATTCCATTTTATCCCTCTATCAAGTATATCTGAAATTTTCTTCTCATGTAAATCTTTTATTTCTATATCCACAAAAGTTATACCCGTGCAATATATTTCATTTTCTATTTTGGTTCGTAAGGATTGAAAGCAGGGTCACCATATAGCACGCGAGCATATTTTGTAGGTGGCTTGTCATAAATTTTCGCATTCTGAATGGCAAAACCAATACTTGTATCATTTTCTATCAAATTATTTTCAATAAATTCGAGTTCAGCTTCCCTTCCTGTTTCTCTCGTTGCTCCTATAAAAGCATTTGCCCCAGCATGAATAAAAGCCAATCCTATGTTCTCCCTCAAAGGAATTCCATCAACTCTTGCCATGAGGCAGGCGGCGGCCAGCACAACACTTGGATTTAATTCATAATTTTTAACATGGCTTACATCAACAACTTTGTTTAGATAATTCAGCCCATATATTGAAGAAAACATCCAGAACCAATCGCCATGTCCTTCATATTCTATATAATTTGCATCGAATGCATTGTATTTTTCTAATGCTTTTCTGTCATTTTTTAAATCACCGAAAATTCTTGCATTAAAGCCATGTTGCTTTACAACTTTTGAATAGGGCAACTGATGGAAAATTCCTCCTGTTTCTCCAAACCCCTCACCAAAAATAAACGTAAAATTTTTCATCCATGAGCCATGAGCAATTTTATTATAAAAAACATTTCTGTTTATTAAAAGGCTTGCATCTATGCTATCCCATGCTATTATGCGTCCGGCAGCTACTGAAAAATTGAGATAATAAGGATTATCTGAAGGTATGCCCAAACCGACGCCAACATCATTACTTCCATTATAGTAAAACATTGGAATCATGTTGCTGTCGCCAACGATTGCAACCATGGATGCATTTCCAATAAATTTCTTCAATTTATCCACTGTTTTATTCACCTGTCGGTTTACAAAATTTTGTAGGAATTTATTATTCCATGCCCCTCCAGTTGTATGATTTGCCGCTTTTTCATATTCTTTTGTTGCGAATCTGCTTTCAATGACAATTCCATTATGACTGCATGCAAGATATGGAGTAAGTTTTGATGCATGTAAGTAAGGAATGCAAGCACGAGTGAATTTTTTTATTTTTAAATCCACGCTAAAATCAACATTTACTACAGATATACCACGCTCGCTAAAATAACCTCCTTTTATTCCATGATAAACTTTTACAACAAGTTTGTATTTTCCTTTATTGTTTATGGATAAAGTGTCAATATAGCATTTCTGATTTGAATATGCAAAACTTGATGAATATGTAGCCAATTTTCCATTTTCGTCATATAATGTTGCAAGAATAATGTATGGTATGCTATCATGTTTTGAAATATTTATGTAAGCTTCAATTTTATTTATTCCATCTGGAACATCAATATAAAATGTTTTTTCATCATTTCCGATTAAATTGAATTCTTTTGCAAATAATGTTATTTTAACATTTGTTATATGTCCCTTTAAATGGATATTTTCCATGTCCATAATCTTTAATGGCAATTCATCATCAGGATTTGTAAGAGCCACATAGCTTACATTTTTTATTGAATTAATGTAGCCATATATCTGACTTTCATTTTTCAGATGAATATTTCCCACGCTTATATTTCCAATTCCTATTATTTTATCTGCATTTAAACTCTTGCAAGCATTTTCTATTTCATTATCACTTCCATTGTAAATCAATACAGGAGCATCAAGATAGCATGCTATTGGAGTAGCTATAAGAGAAAGATTATATTGTTCATAAGGAAGAATGACAACAAATTTGCTGTCTCCATAAAATCTTTCTGCAATTTTTATTGATATACTGGTAGCATTCCCGATAAACTCCTGTTTTGGATAACTGTCATCAATATGTTTGCCGATGACAATAAAATTGTTACCATTATAGGCTTCTATAAATCTTTCGTGCTTACGAGTCAAATTTTCTTTGAAAAGAAGCAATGGTATTTTTCCTTCATGGAAAGATAGTGGAGTTGCAATTAGAGTATAAAAAGCATCTGAATCTGAAACAAGAACTATTTTATTTTCATTGCTAACTCCATTGCTTATTTTATTGACATTAATTGGAAAAATAAAAATCAATGCAATGAACAATACGATGAATTTTTTCATATTTTTTATAGCCTTTTTGGATATAAAATTATTGCATTCTTATTCAAAAATTGATTTAAATTGTGGATATAATTCAAGAAATCTTTCCAAAGACATATTATAGGATGCTCTTATAACCGGTGTGCTTTTCCATTTTCTTATATGAAATGATTTTATCCATAACATATATTCTGTAAAATATCCGTAATTTGGATGCATTTGTTCTATTGCTATTATATTAAATGAACCAACGTCTATCCTCGTAGCTCTCATAAAATATCCTTCTCCTTCATCTATTAAAATTGGTTTGTAAATTTTAATATATCCTATTTCCAAAATTATATCTTCCATACTTCTTATTCGAAAGATGTATTTTTAGATAGTTATAAAATTTTATAACAATATCGAAAAAATCAAATTTATCTATCAATTGCTTACTATGGATATTTCATTAAAACCAGAAATTGCAGAAGATTACAAAAGCCTTTCTCAAAAAGCTAGAGTAATTACTGAAAAATGGTTTGAAGATAATATGTATTGTCCTGCATGCTCAACTGAATTCTTAGAACATACCCCACCTAATGAAAAAGTTGTTGATTTTGTTTGTCCTGTATGCGGAGAGAAATATCAAATGAAAAGTATGGCCCATAAAATTGGATATAAGGTAATGGATTCTGCCTATGAACCAAAAATTAAAGCAATTAGAAAAGGAACAATTCCAAATTTTGTTTTCATGGAATATGATAGAGAAAACATGGAGGTGAGGAATGTTATAATTGTCCCAAAATATTTTATTTCACCAGATATTATTGAAAAGAGAAAACCATTGAGCCCTAATGCAAGAAGAGCTGGTTGGATAGGTTCTAACATTCTTATTGGTAGATTACCTATTGATGCAAGAATATATGTTATTAAAGATAGTTATATACTGCCTAAACAAATCGTAAGAAATGCATGGAAAAGATTTTCTTTCTTAGAAAAAACACCCATCTCATCAAAAGGATGGCTAAGTGATGTTCTTTCCTGCATAAGAAAATTGGATAAAAAAGAATTTACTTTAAAAGAAGTATATAATTTTGAAGAATATCTAAGAGAAATACATCCCAGAAATAAACATATTAGACCAAAAATTAGGCAACAATTACAAATTTTGAGAGATAGAGGAATTTTGAAGTTTTTAGGAAAAGGAAAATACAGCATTATAGAATAATTCATCTTTCCTTTCTATTTTAGCATTACTTTCCCTTTCTTTATTTTTTTATGATTTCTGCTTTTCCTAAAG
>JAGGSX010000006.1 GCA_021158865.1 Thermoplasmata archaeon | reverse complement strand
ATAGAAAATAATGAAAATGGATTGGGAATTGGAGGCTTTAGCAATATTATTTCAAATAACATTTTAAAGAATGATTTTATAGATCTTTCCGTCGGAGGCAATAACAACAGAATTTTGAATAATACTTTTTTAGGTATGGGAATAGATGTATGGGAAGGAATACACATCATAAAAAACAATACTTTAAAAGGTAAACCTATTCTTGCTTTTTCAAATGAAAAAAATAAATATATTAGAGGAGATGCTGGACAAGTAATATTAATGGGTTGCCAAAATTTTCTAATTGAAAACATAACGTTTCTGCACGCTAATTGTCCAATACAACTTTTATACACTTCTTTTACAACTGTTAGGAAGTGTAGGTTTTACATACCCGGCGCATACACATCCATTTCTATATACAAATCAACAAATAACACCCTGTTAAATAATGAAATTTTAGGCTGGAATGATGCAGGAATATATTTAAGAAATTCAAATAACAATTTTGTGGCTTGCAACTTATTAGAAAATATTGGCGATGGGATAGTTATAGAATCCTCTAAAAAGAATAAGATAGTGTCTAATGAAATAAATGATACTACTTGGAACGGAATTGCAATAGGAAGAGGAGCATTTAACGTTTTATCTGGAAATGTAATAAGTAACAGCAAAGAAAGCGGAATAATAATGGAGGAAGCAATCTTTAACATTATATCTGGAAATAATCTGGTTTCAAACAAAATCGGGATCGAGATGGACATAATTGCTTTATTTAATACAATCTTAAATAACAATTTTATTGATAATGAAAGAAATGCATTTTTCATTGATGCATATTTTACAATATGGCTAAGGAATTATTGGGATAATTGGCGATTGCCATTGCCAAAACCTATTTTTGGTTTCCATGGAATATTTCCCGGGAGTTTGATAGGCTATCCATGGCTTAATTTTGATTTCATGCCCAGAATATTTCCATATAAAGGTGAAAGAAATATGTTTAAATATAGAATAAAAATTTATATGGATAAATCAATACAAATGTGTTTGAATTAAGAGCAAGAGATGGACTCGCAAGAATAGGTGTTTTAAAAACAAAACATGGCAGGATATCGACGCCAACAATATTGCCGGTCGTAAATCCTCATTTTATGCCAATAAGCCCAAATGAAATGCTTCGCATGGGGGCACAGGTCATAATAACAAATTCGTATATAATTTATAAAGATGAAAAATTAAAAGAAAAGGCATTAAAAAATGGATTGCATTCCTTGATTTCTTTCAACAAGCCGATTATGACTGATTCAGGCAGTTTTCAGATGTATATCTATGGAAGTATTGATGTAGATGCTATTGAAATAGTGAAATTTCAAAATGAAATAAAAAGTGATATTGGAACAATTTTAGATGTTTTTTTGGAAGGAAAATATGAAGAAATGAAGAAAGGCGTAATAGAGACAATAGAAAGAGCAAGAGAAAGTGTCAAATATAAAGGAGATATGCTTCTTGCTACAACAGTTCAAGGAGGAACATACAAGGATTTGCGCCGCCGCTGCAGCCGGGAGCTTGCAAAAATAGATGCAGATTTATATCCAATTGGAGGGGTTGTCCCATTAATGGAAAAGCAAAGATATGCTGATTTGGTTGAGATTATAATAACCAGTAAAAGAGAGTTGCCGCCATCAAAGCCAGTGCATTTATTTGGAGCTGGGCATCCAATGGTTTTTCCTATTGCAGCTTTGTTGGGATGTGATTTATTTGATTCATCTGCTTATATAAAATATGCAAAAGATGACCGTCTTATTTTTCCAGATGGAACTGCCCATCTAAATGAGCTTGAAGAATTGCCATGTTCATGTGAGATTTGCAGTAAATATGATATAAATGAGCTAAAAGAGATGGAGAGGGAAGAGAGAATAAAAAAAATTGCATATCACAATTTATGGCAGATTTTTAATGAAATTAAGAGAGTTAGACAGGCGATTAGGGAAGGAACAATATGGGAACTTGCTGAAAGAAAAGCTATTGCTCATCCATCATTGATTGAAGCTATGGCAATCTTAAGAAAATATAAAAAATGGCTTGAGAAATGGGAGAATATAAGCAGAAAAAGGGCATTTATGTATACTGGAAGCAATTCTATACATAGGCCAATAGTATACAGGCTAAATAAAAGAATCATGGAACGCTACACCACATTTTTTAAAAATAGTGTTGTTATAAATGAAGCAAGAAAACCTTATAGCAGGAATAAAAGATTGACTGAATTGGAGGCAAATTGTATTGTCAAATCACCAATGGGAGCAATTCCTTTAGAATTAGATGAAATATATCCTGTTGCTCAATCTCTATTTCCAAAATTTATCGATTCAGATACAAGAAATTATGCAAGGAAAATTTTCAAAAAATTTTATGAAAGTTTGAAAGGTAATGAAAATGAAAAGGAATATGACATAAGAAAAATAATAAGTGTTGCAGACTACCAATTTGGAAAGGGAGCAGGACAAGCCCTATTTAAAGGAAAAATAGAAATAATAAAATCAAAAAAAACTGGAAAAATAAGAAATGTAATATCAAATGGAGAGCATGTGGTATCGATGCGTGCCCATGATGGATTTTTTACTTTAAAAATGAAGGGTGCAATAAGATTGCACAGTCATTTTTCTTTCCCAAAAATGAGAATTGTTGTAAAAGATGATGCAATTCCTTTTATAAGAGATGGTAAAAATTTATTTGCAAAATTTGTGATAGATTGTGATGATGGATTACGCCCTTATGACGAAGCCATTATTGTTAGCAAAAATGATGAATTGATTGCTGTGGGGCAGACAATAATGAATAGAGACGAAATGCTTTCTTTTAATCGCGGTATGGCAGTTAAGATAAGGGAAGCATTGAAAACAAAATAACGATATCTTCATATATAAGATATGATTAACCTTATAATGGAAGAGGAGCAGAGATTTCCATTGCCGAATAAAAGCAAAGGAGAAATGTTTGCAATTGCAGAACAGCACATGGGAGCCGGTAGAATAAAAGTTACATGCGAGGATGGTAAGTCAAGAATGGGAAGAATACCAGGAAAAATAAAAAAAAGGAAATGGATTAAGAATGGAGATTTGTTGATAATAAGACCATGGGAATTTCAGGATGAAAAAGCGGATATAATATATCGTTATACCAGAACTCAGATTGCAAATCTTTTAAGGAAAAATCTCATACCAGATAGTATAAATGTGTTCACATGAGTTTTAAAGAAATAGAGGAGATTTTAAAGAAAACAGAAGGAGAAGTTTTTGAAAAAGCTACTTTAAATTCTTTATGGAAATTGATGAGCAAAGGCTATATAACATCTTTTGATTTTCCAATTTCAACTGGCAAGGAAGGAAATGTTTTTAGAGCATTTCAGAAGGATAAATTTATAGCCGTTAAAATTTATAGGATAACAACATCCACATTCAGAAATATATCAAAATATTTGATTTATGACATGCCAAATGTTAGAAGAGATAAAAGAAACATAATTTTTGCATGGGCTCAAAAAGAATTCAACAATCTGAAAAAATTGCATAATGCTGGCATAAGGGTTCCAAAGCCAATAGCAGCAGAAGGAAATGTCATTGTCATGGAATATATTGGCAGCAGGAGGGCGCCGGCGCCCCTCTTGAAAAACGCCGCCATAAAGGATGCAAAAAAAATTTTTGATAAAATTGCTAAATATCTTCGCATTATGTATTGTAAAGCAAAGCTTGTTCATGCAGATTTTTCTGAATATAATATTCTTATTTATAGAATTCAACCTGTTATCATAGATGTGGGGCAAATGGTTGGAAGAGATAATCCAATTGCCATTGAACTTTTGCAGAGAGATATTAAAAACATTGTAAAGTTTTTTAAAAAATTTATAAATGTAAATGAGAAAAAATTGTTTGAATACGTGAAAGGTGGTGAAAATGAGATACGTAAGAGTTCCTAAGGAAAGGATAGCCGTTCTTATTGGAAAAAATGGTGAAGTGAAAGAACTGATAGAAAAGCATGGAATTAATATTGAAATAAATTCTTCAAACGGAGAGGTCAAAATAACTGGAAAAAATTCATTGGATGAGATTAATGCTGAGAACGTTGTAAAGGCTATAGCAAGAGGATTTTCTCCAGAAAAAGCAATGCTACTTTTCAATGAAGATTATTATTTCGAGTTGCTTGATATAAGGGAATGGGCTGGAAAAAAGGAAAATCATATAAAAAGATTAGCTGGCAGGGTAATAGGAAAAGAAGGAAAAGCGAGAAGGGTTATAGAGGATATAAGTGGGGCTTATGTAACAATATATGGACATACCATAGGAATAATTGGAAGAATAAAAGAAATGCAATCTGCAAAAAGAGCAATAGAGATGCTCCTTGATGGAGCAAATCATTCTACGGTATATCACTTTTTGGAGAAAGAAAGAAGAAAAAGAAAAATGGAAGAATTTGGAATAATGTAAAAGTCTGGGAAAACACTCATGATAAACTTTTTACCTATATTTGGGGAAATTGCCAACATTGCGCTTTCTATCAAACAATTAATGGGTAATGCTGGCATCTTTTGCCTCTTACTATATTCTATTCTTCACATCTGGCAACTTATCGAGTAGAAGCGATGAACGGGATTACTGTTTCAGCACATGATAGCAGAATATAATGACTTAAATGATACAACTATTTTTACAATAAATTCAAGCTTATTTTCATTTATGTTACATCGAGGATGGAATTTTACAACATTGTCTTGTAATAGCAGTTATACAGCTTCTTTTTTTATATAATAACATATCAAGATGCAATCTCATATTGAAATGGAATAATAGCAAAAATGAAAAATAATGGTAATGTTTTGTTTTTATGGCAAAATATTGTCCGGTATGTGGTTCAAGTAATGTTGAGTGGGTTCTTCCCCAGACATGGAGTAAATGGCATTGCAAGGATTGTGGATATATAGGGGCTCTCATAATTGAGGATGGAGAACTAGCAAAAGAAATAAGGAAAGATTGGGAGAAGAAACATAAAAAATGAGAAATTAGATGAGAATTTGCTATTTGTATGGCGTTAATGAAGGCATCCAGTCAAAATTTAACCATGGTATCCTTATTCTGAACATTGGCATGGAAAAGATTATACATTTTCCATGGATTGGTTTTGGAAAGAAAGAACGCCAGTCACTCCAGTAATTCCTAAGCCATATATTAAGAGACAGAAGTTTTACATCAAACTCTGCATTTACACCATTTTCAATAAAATTGTTTTCTTTTATCACATTTCTTTTACAATCAGTTCCCAGAAACGAACTTAGATATATACCACATTGAGTGTTATGAGATATGTTATTATTGCATATAATATTTCCAGCACCCTCAATTTCTATTCCAACCCAATTATTATACATTACTTCATTATAGGAAATTATATTGTTGCATGTCCAACTCTTTGCTGTAGATATTCCGCACCAGTATTTGCTCTCACGAACAACATTGTGCATGACTTTATTGAAAGAGCCACCTTGAATACTTATCCCATAAAGATTATTTTTTGCCACATAATTTCCATACACAATATTATAATCTGAGTATGAGAATACCAAAACCCCTCCACCATTTTCAGTGATTTCATTACTGGAAATGTTATTATAGCAGGAGTCCCAAAGAAATATGGCATCATTATAGGTATTGGCTACACGATTTCCTATGATGATATTATTATCACAGGTATTCAAAGAAATCCCGCTTTCGTTTGATTGTGATATGTAATTATTAGAAAGAATGTTGTTAGATGAAAAGAGAAGCAAGATTCCTTCATATGTATTTGAGATGTTACAGTTTGAGATAATGATGTTATTACAATAAGCAATTTCTATCCCAATACCACTATTGTTTATGCTGATATTTCTTATTTCGGAATATCTGCAATTTACTATTATTATTTCTCCCGCCTTTACATTCTTAAGAATGATATTATTTTCGTTTTTGATGTATATCAATGGCAATCCATTTATCGTATTGTTATAAATTTCATGAATAAAATGAGAGGGTTTATTCCCTCCTATGCTAATTCCATTGCTAACAAAAACATTGTTTGTAACTTTATTATTTGAGGAGCCTTCAAGTGAAACACCGTCCCAGTTGTTTTTATAAATCCTGCAATTGGATATAGTGTTACTATCAGAAAACATAATGTTTATTCCGTCCCCACCATGTGAAATACTGCAGTTTGAGACAATGTTATTGAATGAATAACGAAGTTCTATCCCTACGATATTGCTCTCGAAAGTGCAATTCAAAATCCTGTTTTTATTTGAGAAGTATATCTCTATACCACTCCACTCATTTTTGTAAAATTTACAATGAGAGATTAAATTATTCATTGACTTATATATTATCATACCGGCATCTTCCCATCTGCCATTGATTATAGTAAAATTCTCAATGTTTACTAAACTCCCAGTTAAATTTATTGCATATCCTTTCTCAGCATGTATTATCGTTGTATCCCCATTTTCGCCAATCAAGGTTATGCTTTTGTTTATTATAACACTTTCATTGTATGTTCCGCTGTATACAAAAATTGTATCTCCATTGTTGGCAGCATTTATTGCATCTTGAATGCTTGTATAGTTATTTGGCCCAGAGCCGCCAACATATAATGTTTTTCCATTGTTGCTTCCATTCATAAAGTTTGCTTCTTTCGTCTTTTCATAGGAATAAGTATTAACTGGAATTGAAGAAAGTAAGATTAATACTATGCCAACTATAATAGCTTTCTTCATACTTGCATCCATATAGTGAATGTTTATTAAATTATAAAGTTAATGGTTGAAAACATGATTTTTCATTTTTCTATCAACTTCTTAAATTCATCTTCATTTATTATTTTTAAGCCCATTGCCCTTGCTTTATCATATTTTGAGCCAGGTTTTTCTCCGACAACGACATAATCAACATTTTTGCTTACGCTATTTAAAACCTCTCCACCCAATTGCTCAACAATTGATTTTGCTTCCCCTCTCGTAAATTCTTTTAATGCGCCAGTAAAAACAAATTTTATTCCTTTTAGTTTCCTTTCTCCCTCTTCATATTCCATTTTCAATCCAAGTTCTTTCAATGATTTTATTTCCTTTCTATTTCTTTCTTCCTTAAAAAAATTTATTATGCTTTCTGCTGTTTCTGGACCAATTTCATTTATTGAAATTAATTCTGACATGCTTGCGTTCATTAATTTGTCCATGCTTCTAAATCTCTCAGCCAGAATTTTTGCAGTATGCTCACCAACATTTGGTATTCCTAAAGCATATATTAATCTTGCAAGATTTTTGCTTTTGCTTTTTTCTATTGCTTCCATTAAATTTTCAGCAGATTTTTCAGCAAACCTTGGAAGAGATAACAGATCAGCTTTTTTTAGTCTGTATATATCGCTTATTTTTTTGACCAATCCTTTTTCAACAAGCAAATCAACGGTTTGCCCTCCCAAGCCTTCAATATCCATTGCTCCTTTGGAAGCAAAATGTGTTATGCTCCTTTTCAATTGAGCAGAGCATGAAAGCCCTCCAGTGCAACGATAATATGCTCCTTCTTTTACTACCCTGCTTCCGCATACCGGGCAACGATCTGGCATTCGAAATATTTTTTCTTTCCCGGTTCTTTTTTCTTTAATGACCTCCATAACTTCAGGAATAACATCTCCAGCTCTTGCAACTCTGACCCAATCACCAATCCTTATATCCTTCTGCTTTATATAATCCTCATTATGCAATGTCGCTCTTGAAACAGTAACTCCCTTAACATCAACAGGCTTTAGAAGAGCAACCGGGGTCAATATTCCAGTTCTCCCCACTTGAACAACTATGTCAACAATTTGCGTCTCCTCCTTGCGGGGTGGGAATTTATATGCTATAGCCCATCTTGGAGAACGGGATTTCTGCCCGAGCTTCTCCTGATAATCAAATCTGTTGACTTTTATAACAACTCCATCTATCTCATAACTCAGTCTGTCTCTTTTATTCTCCATCTCGCCATGATATTCTATCGCTTCGTCAATATCTCTGCATTTCCTTACATACGAGCTCACTTTAAGTCCCCATTTTTTTAAGGCATGCAGGGCATCCCATTGGTTTTTTATTTCATATCCTTCCGAAAGCATTATTTCATAAAAGAATATGTCAAGGGGACGGGCAGCAGTCTCATTTGGGTCAAGGCGGCGCAGCGACCCAGCAGCAGCATTCCTTGGATTTGCCAGTGTTTCTTCTCCTTTCTGTATAAGCTCCTTATTTAATTTTTCAAAATCGCTTATATGCATTATTACTTCCCCCCTAACAGCAAGCCTCGTTGGGACTGGAATCTCGTCGCTTCTCAAAACAAGAGGGACAGCTCTTATTGTTTTTATATTCTCTGTAACATCTTCCCCATTTATTCCATCCCCTCTTGTAGAGCCCCTGACATATTTTCCATTCTCATATATCAATTCAACACTCAGCCCATCCAATTTTGGTTCTGCAACATATTCTATAGAATCGCCAATTTCTTTTTTAATTCTTTTATCAAAAGCTTTTATCTCTTCTTCAGTATGTGCAGTATCGAGGCTTAACATTGGTTTTACATGCCTTACACTTTTGAATTCTTTTGCAGGTGGGGCTCCAATACGCTGCGTTGGGGAATCGGCTGTCACAAATTCTGGGTATTTTTCTTCAAGGCGGCGCAATTCTTCCATGAGTTCATCATATTCAGCATCCGAAATCTCCGGTTTATTCAATACATAATAAAGATAGTTGTGCCTCCGTATTTCTTTGCGAAGCCATTCTATTCTTTTTTTTGCCTCCTCTTTTGAATTACTCATAAAAAAAATGGATGTATTATAATAAATATTTTTCTAAATTGCTTTCTGAATACATTAGCAAAATTAATAAAAATTGAAAATATTATAGATATGAAAAGAATTGTGATATATTTATTGCTTGCATGTCTAATATTTTCTAATATATCCGGAATAAAGGGAACTGAAGTTTCTAAAGATTTACCTTCCTCCTATACTAAAAATAATGCTTCAGTTGATACAGGAGATAATTTTTCAATTCTTTTTTCTATGGATGGGCATATTGATGAAGTGGATGTGGACGAAAAGAAATTTTATGGAAATGAAAGAAGTGGATTTTATATGTCCGAATGGAATAACTTTCCAGATTTATCTGGAAATATTGTTGCAAATCCTGGATTTGAAGATATACAAAATGGGAGCGAATCCAGTTGGAATTCATATCATAATGGATATACAATATCCAATGAATCACACAATGGAAATCATTCAATAATGATAAAATGCTGGAATGATTCCATGATATATGGAGCATACCAGAAAATAACATTTAATGATACAATGAAAAATTATTCATTGCTCAAGCTATCTGGATGGAGTAAAGCAGAAAATGTTTCTGGGAAAAGAGATTATCATTATTCAATCTATGTTGATATAACTTACATTGATAATACTCATCTGTGGGGACAGGTGGCAATGTTTGATACTGGTAGCCATAACTGGCGATATTCTGAAAAAATTATACATATAGGGAAGCCTGTGAAGTATTTGTATATATATGCATTGTTTAGATATCATACCGGAAAAGTATTTTTTGATGATATCAAAATCGCAAAAACAGATTATACATGGCTTAATGGGTCTGTTACAGAGAATAATGGAACAATATATGAGAATTTAACAAAAGGAGATGTCATGTTCAACGCGTCATATATTCCACATGATAGGTATATAAGGGTAAATGCGAGAGTAAGAGCTTTATGCAATGAAGATAAAGCGGTAACACTTTATTTCTCTCTTCCATTGAATCTAAGCGGGTATATATGGGGAGATGATGTAAGAAACGGGAGAATAATCAATTTTTCAGATGAAAATCTTTATAAAAATTGGCAATGGTTTGGTCGTGATAGATATATATCAATTTATCCTATTTCATCAATTTCAGATAATGAAACAGGTATATCATACGCAATCCCGTTAAACAATCCAGTGATTTTCAGAATATTCTACTCACCATTTTCATACACAATCTCATTTGATTTTGCTCTTACAAATAAAACAAAAATATCCTCAAAAGAAGCAAATATTTCTTTCATTGTATATAAAAACGATTATCCCAAATGGGGATTTAGAGGGGCTTTGAAAAAATATTATGAGATATTTCCACAATATTTCACAAAAAGGGTTATAGATGAGGGAATATGGATGCCATTCGTTGATATAAGCACAATAAATGAATCAGAGGATTTTGGATTTGCTTTTCATGAAGGAAACAATAATGTGCCATGGGATGACCAACATGGAATATATTCATTTGTTTATACAGAACCATGGTTTTACTGGGAGGATATGGGTGATTATAGCGATAAGCCAAATGTAAGTCAAGTTATGCAGAGGCTGTATGAAAATATAAATTCATCAAATTTGTGGTTAAGAATGAATTCAAGAGCTGTAATTGTTTCTGGAGCATATAACGAAACAGGAAATTACTTTTTTGATATACGTAATGTCCCTTGGATAAGTGGAAGTGGATGGAGTGCTTTATTTGTCACAAATTCTGATCCTGATATTGGAGAAAATAAAAGCTATTGGAATAAAGCTCATGTTGTGTGGAATCTCACCATTGAACCAGCTTTTGAAGATGCAATGGAAGAAAATGCAACACTTGATGGAGTATATCTTGATTCTTTAGGAGGTTATTTTTGGTATATGAATGATTATAGAGAGAAAAATTTTGAAAACATAACGTTTCCTCTATCACTTGATTCAAAAGGAAATCCAGTTATTGTTGAGCTTTTCACTCATTACAAATTCACAAAAAACGTTTCTAAGAATATGCATAAAAATAGAAAACTTGTGATGGCAAATGGAATGGGAATTCCCGCCTCATTTTTTTTCCCATTGATTGATGTTTCAGGCACAGAAATAAACTGGTTCCAAAATGGAAATTTCACTCCAGCAACAGATGAAACACTTAATTTTTTGAGAGCTCTTTCTTACAAAAAACCATATCTTTTTTTGATGAATACAAATTTTTCTTCAATGGGTTATGAAGATGTTGAAAGATATTTCAAGAAATGCTTATTTTATGGATTTTATCCGAGTATGTTCAGTCACAATGCCTGCAATGATGTGTATTGGGAAAATTCATCGCTTTACAATAGAGATAGACCGCTATTTAAAAAATATATTCCTCTTATAAAAGAAATAAATTCTGATGGGTGGGAGCCAATAACATACGGAATATCAAACAATTCAAATGTTTATGTGGAAAGATATGGAAAATATTTTACAATCCATAATCCAACAAACAAATCACAAAAATTTTCTCTTCGAATATATGCAAATAAAATAGGAATAAAGGGCTTCAGTATAGTTGAGTTGGTTGAAAACAGGAGTATAAGCTATACTGGAAATGAAACAATAACAATAAATGATAGCATTCCATCGAATGATACATGGATTCTGAAATTTGAGAGAAAGGCATATTATGTTGCCCCTTGGGGAAATGATAGCAATCCCGGAACAATTTCTCAACCATGGAAAACCATCCAGCATGCCGTTACGGAGGCGCGGGCGGGCGACACGGTTTTCATAAGAGATGGCATATATCATGAGCATATATCCAGTATTTATGATGGAGACGCAGATGGATACATAACATTTTCTGCATACAGCAATGATAGGATTATAATTGATGGAAATGGAAGCAGCTGGAGCAACTGTATCACAATAACGAATTCATACATAAAATTGGTGGGACTTGAGATAAGAAATTGGACAACTGGAATGTGGATAACAAATTCCTCACACATACAAATTTATAATTGTAGTGTCTATAATGTTACATTTGGGATAGGAATGGCAGATGGAACACATGATTTTGAATTGAGGAACATTGAATTATACAATTTTCTTCTCTACGGATTTGACGCCTCCCCATCTGGGGGGAAAGATTGTTATAATGGCTTAATCTATAAATGCATTGCACACGATGCTGTAGACCAAGGTCAAAATGTGGATGGATTTGCTCTCGGACACGGTAATCAACACAATTTTACATTTAACCAATGCATTTCATATAATGTATTTGACGGATTTGACATAAGTGCAAAAAATACGACATTGAATAGATGTCTGTCTCATGATTGTTGGTATACTGGATATAAAATATGGCAGGATAATATCACCCTCGTAAATTGTATTGCATATCATAATGGGATAACAAATGCTGAACTTGATTGGGACGGGAGTCCTGGTAAGACAACCCTTCAGAATTGCAATTTTATTGATGCCGGCACATATAATATATGGATAGAGAATTCTTCGGATAGTTTGCAGATGTATAACTGTATTCTTACAAATGGTGATAATATAGGACTATCATTTGAAGAGAGAGATGCAAGCAATTACAATGGAGATTATAATATATTCCACAATGATAATCCTCTTAGAGTAATATCTGTAGGATATACAGATGAATTTTCGATAGATGATATTAGAGATGGTGCATGGACAAATTATAGCAGCCAAGATGAGCATTCTATAGTGGTATATGACCCACCCAAATTATTCATGAATTTAAGTAACTGGGACTTTCATTTATCAGAAGAAAGCACGGCAATTGATAACGGAACATCATATAATGCTCCATTAGTTGATTTTGACGGAATCGAAAGACCCCAAGGAAATGGATACGATATAGGGGCTTATGAGTATGCAGGAATACCTTACATACCCATTGATTACATTGCCATTACTTTTTCAACGAAAAATGAAATTTGTAATTACAACATTTCAACAAACTTTTCTTTCAATGCTTATGCTTCTGCATTCAACAATACCTATGGCTTTGTTGGCTTAATAAATGCAAACTGGAGTATTGCAAATTATGGCTCAAATGCAAGCATTAATGCAACCCAAGGAAAAAGAATTTCATTCAATTCTGGTAACAATGATGGCATAGCAACATTAATAGCAGAATATAATGGCTTAAATGATACAGTTGTTTTCAACATAAATTCAAGTTTATTTTCATTTATGTTACATCGAGGATGGAATTTTGTTACATTGCCTTGTGAAAACGAGTATAATGCATCTATGCTCTATTTCTCCATACAAGGATGCAATCTCATATTGAAATGGAATAACAGCAAAGATGATTTTGATGTATATACCCATGGCTCACCGAATAACTTTGCAATTGAAAATGGAACAGGCTACTTCATTTCTGTAAGCAATAATACAAATTTAAGCGTAACTGGATTGCCAATTACAAGCGTTAACATAACCTTGCTGGTGGGATGGAATAGCCTTGGATGGTTTAAAGAAGAGCAAACAAATGCAAGCGATATAT
>JAGGSX010000059.1 GCA_021158865.1 Thermoplasmata archaeon | reverse complement strand
AGGAGAAAGAAGTTTTATTTGTGGATTTTGGCTTGAGAAGGAACATCTATAAAAAATGATTTGTAAAAACCACACCAAAACAAAAAACCAAAAAAAGAAAGGGGTGGAGGCAACACCCCTTGAGCCTAAAATATAATAAAGGGAAGAGAGGCGGGCTGGAATTTGTTGCTATGTTTAACGGATTGTTGTGCTGCAGATTACAGAGCCGGATTCAGTGCTTATTATTTGAAGTGTCTGTCCGACAGGATTGGATGCCATTCTTATCTCAATTACATCTCCTGCCTGAATATATGTTCCTCCCTCTCTTGTCCATGTCCCGTTAGTAAGTGATGTTGCTGGCCCAGTACCTAAGTTGGTACTCCCCACAAGTATCCTTAGATTACTATAGCTTGCATTTCCACTAAGTGCTGTTACTGTAAAGTTTGCATAATATCCCTTCGCAGTACCAGTTCCACGTAGCTCCGCGTTTCCTATCTGGCTTACTGACATACTCAATGCTTCTCCACCACCGCCGCCGAAGCCACTTACCCATACGTAGATGGTTGCTGCAAGCACTACGGTTATTGCCACCATAAGGATGATGGCAATTATTGGGCTTACACCCGCCTTATTTTTTATCCATTTTCTTATATTTTCTATTTTTGTCATGGTTTTCACCACTTTTATAATACAAAGGGGTATATAAAGTTTGCGATTTGCTTGCATTTTGTTAGCAATATTATGATAATATCTCTAAAATTATCTTTTTTATTCTTTTTATTCTTATTTTGGTTTATTTAAAAAGTTATCGATTTTTATTGCAATCAAAAATTTCGGAGTGTTTAAATATATGCAAATATTTACCTTTGGTGAATAAAATGGGAGGGGAAAAACCAACAGGAATTGTTGTGCTATCTGTATTGTATATAATAGAAGGATTGATAGGAATAGCAATGGGAGCAGTAATGTGGGGTGGCTCCAGCGCGCTTGGCTTTGGGCTTGCTAAAAGCTTGGGTGCTGCTATAGGAGCTGTTGTAATCATAATTGGGCTTATAGATTTTTTAATCGGCTATGGGCTATGGACATTGAAGCCATGGGCAAGAATGGCTGCCATAATATTTGCAATAATTGGATTGATAAACTTTCCAATAGGAACAATAATTTCAATAATAGTGCTATGGTATTTATTTAAACCAGAGATAAAAGAAGCGTTTGCAAAGCAATAATTTATATAAGCCATCATATACAACTGTGGATATAGAACTTGCGAAAAAGATAGCTTCATTTGGATTGTGCGATTCATGCTTGGGAAGACAATTTATTAATATTGAGGGCAGTAACAATAAAGAGAGAGGAAAAAATATAAGAAAGTTGCTAAGCATTGAAGAAAGCAGGCATTGCTGGTTGTGCGATGGCATAATGAATGACATTGAAAAACTTGCCGACATTGCGATAAATGCTTTAAAAGAATATGAATTTGATACATTTCTTGTTGGATGCAATGTTGATGAAGAAATTTTGGATAAGGAAAAAAGAATAGCAACTGAGCAATCAGAAAGCATAAAAAGAGAAATAGACAGGGAGATAGGAAAAATTATAGAAAAAACGGGAAAAGAAGCAAATTTTGAAATGCCAGATGTTGTTATAACAATTGATACAACATGCTATAATGTTGAAATTAAGCCAAGAGCCATTTATATATATGGAAGGTATCGGAAGTTAAAGCGTGGTATTCCTCAAACAAAGTGGCCCTGCAGACATTGCCATGGATTGGGTTGCATATACTGCAATTTTACAGGCAAGATGTATGAAGAAAGTGTTGAAGAATTGATAGCTGAAATTCCAATGAAAATAACGCTTGCAAAAGACGAAAGTTTTCATGGTGCTGGAAGAGAAGATATTGATGTTAGAATGCTTGGGAAATGGTCGTCCATTCATTTTGGAGCTTAAAGAACCAAAAAAAGAAAAATTGATTTAAAAGAATTGGAAGAAAAAATAAATGAATACGCAAATGGAAAAATTGAAGTTAGCAATTTAAGATTTTCTTCTAAAGAAGAAGTTAAAAAAATAAAATCTGAACGCCATCAAAAAATTTATAGAGCAGTTATAAAATTCAGAAATGACAATCAAAAAATTTATGAAGCAGTAAATGCATTAATAGGCAGGCAGATAAGTCAGGCTACGCCAGCAAGGGTATTGCATAGAAGGGCAGATAAGATAAGAAAAAGAAGAGTGATAGATATGAGAATAGAAAATATGAAAACAAATGAAGCAACAGTCGTCATCAAAGCAGAAGCTGGAACATACATTAAGGAGCTTATAACAGGGGACAATGGAAGAACAAATCCATCTTTAAGTAGTCTGGCTGGATTTAAAATAAAAGTGGAAGAATTGGATGTAATTGGAATTGGTGATTAAAATGAAAAGGTCGAGAGGATTTAGGAGTAAAAGCAGAAGCAAGTTGAAGAAAAAAGCAAGAGAAGGAGAGACAAACATAATAAGGAGAGCTCTTCAGGAATTTGAGCAGGGTGATAAAGTAGCAATTGTGATAGACCCATCTTTTCAGAAAGGAATGCCTCATCCTCGTTTCCATGGAAGAATTGGAGATATAGCTGGAATGCAGGGAAATGCTTACATTGTAAGAATAAAAGATGGAAAAAAAGTAAAGAATATAATTTCCTCACCTGTGCATTTAAAGGGTATAACATGAAGGTTGTTTTAATATCTGAGGTAAAAGAAATTCTTTCAAATCTTGGTAAAGAGAGAGAATTAAATAGGGGGCAAAAAATTGCATTGGAGCATAGTGAGAAAGTTAATGCCTTACCAGTTAAAAAAGCGAGAGAGTTATTCAAAAAATTAAAGGACATAGGAAGAATAAATGAAAAGCAGGCATGCAAAATAGTGGATTTACTGCCGAGCAACAAAGATGAGCTTATGGCTATATTTGCTAAGGAAACATACATTCCATCTGAAGAAGAAATTAAAAAGATACTGGATATTGTTGGGGGCTATATTTAGGAGGAATAAATGGAAGATTATGTTTATATCCTCGATTATTTACCCACAGGAAGAATTGGACATAGAAGAGGAGCAATTGCTTATGGAATTGGAGAGAATCAATTTACACTACTTGAATTAATTCCAAAAAGGGGTGTTAAATTATCAATTGGTGAAAGGGTATACGTCGGCAAAGAATTGGACAAAAGAGATAAAATTGCGAAAGTAAAGGGAAGAATAAATTATGAGGATTTGACATCTACAGCTCATGGAGAAATATTATATGTTTTGGTGGATATTGTAAAAAGAAATGAAAAAAGATTTGTGAAATTTTTTAATGAATGCCCTCCAATTACAACAAGATTTCACGCTTTTGAATTGTTACCGGGCTTAGGAAAAAAAATAATGCAGGAAATATTGGATGAAAGAAAGAAAAAACCATTTGAAAGCTTTGAAGACATATCTAAAAGAGTGAAAAATTTGCACCATCCTGAAAAAATAATAGCAAAAAGGATATTGGAGGAATTAAGTGAGAGAGAACAAAAATATCGCCTTTTTACCCGTCCTCCTTTAATAAGATGAAACTTGGTCAGCATTTTTTGGTTGATGAGAGAATAGCAGAAAGGCAGATAAAATATGCAAATTTGAATAGCAATGATATTGTTCTTGAAATAGGAGCTGGAAGTGGAATTTTAACGAAAAAAATTGCAGAATTTGCAAATGTTATAGCAATAGAAATAGATAAAAAATTTATAGAAAATTTAAAAAAAATTGATAATGTTACGGTAATAAACTCTGATGCTATGGATGTTGATTTTAATGAGTTAGATTTCAATAAAGTTATATCAAATTTGCCATATCAAATATCCTCTCCAATAACTTTCAAACTCCTCGAAAAAAAATTTACTCTCGCCATATTAATGTATCAGAAGGAATTTGCGGAAAGGCTTGTGGCAGGGGCTGGCAACAAAAATTATTCACGCCTATCTGTGATGGCATACTATAAGGCAGACTGGAAAATCTTGGAGGAGGTGCCGCCGCACGCCTTCCGCCCTATTCCAAAAGTTTCTTCATGCATTGTTAGCGTAAAACCCATAGGGAAAAGATTTGATGTTGATGAAAAAGCATTTAGCATGGTTGTTGGTTATTTATTCAGGCATAGAAGGAAAAAAATAAAGAATGCTTTGAAGTTAGAAGGTTTGGATGTGGAAAAAATGCCATTTGCTGATATGCGCGTCGAAAAACTTCAGCCGGAGGAAATAGCTGAACTTACAAATTTTTTGGTGGAAAATGGATTTTTTTGATGTTGACGCAATACTGATAAAAAATGCGACCATGCCATTCATAGATGAAAATTTTTTTTATTTTACCCACTTAAATGGTGTATGGGAAGAAAGCATTGTTCTTGTAACAGATAACAAAGTTGAGATAATAGCTCCTTTGCTTGAAAAAAGAGAAGGAATACATGTATTTAATAATAAAAAAGAAAGGGACAACATTTTAATAAAATTGACAAAAAATATGAATAAAATTGGTGTAAATGAAAAAGGATTAATCTATAAGGATTATGTCCATTTAAAAAAAATTTTTGGAAGAAAAATGGTAGATGTGAGCAAACAACTGGAGATGATGAGAGCAATAAAAACCAGATGGGAAATAAAGCAATTAAAAAAAGCAGCAGAAATTGCAAATAAAATAGTAAATAAAATTGAATATAAAGGAAAAAATGAGCTGGAGGTTGCGGGAGAAATAGATTGCATGATTAGAAAAAGCAATGCAATGCCATCTTTTGATACAATTGTTGCATTTGGAAAAAATTCTTCATATCCTCACCATTTGCCAACAAATAAGAAATTTTCATATCCAGTATTGATTGATATGGGGGCAAAATATAATGGCTACTGTTCAGATATAACAAGGACATTTATTGAAAAAAGCCATAAGGAATATGAAATCATTGAAGAAGCGCTATATATTGCAATAGATTCAATAAAAGATGGTGTGAAAGCAAGGAATGTATATAAAAAAGTTGATGATTTCCTGAAAAAAAATGGCATAAAAATGATACATGCATTGGGTCATTCAATTGGTATAAAAGTTCATGATGGTCTGGCAATAAACAAAAAAGCAAATTTTGAATTTAAGGAGAATATGACATTTGCCATAGAGCCAGCAGGCTATTTTAAAAATTTTGGGATAAGAATTGAAGAAGATGTTGTTGTTAAAAAAAATAAAGCTGAAGTCATTAGTAAATAATTTTCATCATGACCATCCATAGAATCCATTCATCATCTATTAATAAGCCATATAATGATTTATGAGCCTGATGAGAATAAAAATAAGTTATATATGCATATCCATATAGAAAAATTGTAAAGAAGATTAATGGATTAACTAAATTTCTTGCTAAAATAATTAATGGAAGGATAGAGGTATTCAAAATCAATAAAAGCCATAATGTCTTTCTTTCTCCAAGTTTTACTGGAATGGTCTCTATTCCTGCTTTCTCATCTCCTTCTACATCTCTAAGGTCAAACAGAATTGTGTTTATCATTCCTTTTATAAAAATAAAAAAGATAAGAAATACAGCAACTTTAGAAGCCTTAATAACATAAGGTAGGAGAGAAGCTTCTAAAGCCCATGATATAGAAACGGTTAAATTTTTTCCTATGAACAGGTTTTTAAGACGAAATCCTCTTATTTTTATGCTATAAAATAATCCAGTAATAAAGGGAATGAGTAAAACAAGTATGCTTTTTAAATTCACAAATGCGCCAATAATTAGAGCAGATATATAAGAAATAAAAGAAAAGAAAATTATCAGCATTTTCTTATTCTGAAGTTTTTTATAATCTGGTTTATTTATCGCATCTTCTTCAAAATCTGTAACTATATTCAATGAATAAACACTTAGGGTAACCAAACAAAAACTTGTCACCAAATATATATTTTCCTTTAAACCAAATACATAAAAGGAGAATATGGAAATGCCAAAGCCGCTAAATGCGACATTTATGGGACTGTATAAAATGGTGGAGGCGAGAGTATATAAAGAATTATATATCTTCCAAAGTCGCCTTTCTCGCCTTACTTTTATAATATTCGAATAATTCTCTACCCCATTCTATCGCCTCTTCATCCCTACTAATAATATCATACGTGGGGTCATAAACCCCATTTTCTTCAAATAATCCAACAGATAGAAATGAATCTGTTACAGTAAAAGCTACTTTTGGTTCTTCCTGAATTATCCACAATTCTATTTTTGAAAAAACATTTTTCAAAACATCTCTGTGTTTATTTTTTATTTCTCCAAAAACTTCCTCTGTTAGAACTAATTTAACATCAGCATTTCTATCAGCCAATTTTTTTATTAGAGTTACAAAAACATCAACAAAAATTGGCGAAACCCCCCAGAATTTTTTCGCTTTTCTGGATAACTCCAGATAAATAGATAAAGTTTTGAATACATTTCTCATTGAAGAACGCATGGCATCGTGTTCATAAAGTTTGTACATTTCTCTCAAAAATTTTTCTGGAACATCATCTATTATATGGGTGAGCCAAAATTCCTGACTTTTCTTTAATGCTCTCAATGTCTTTATCATTTCTATAAGTTTATAGGTAATTATTTTTCCTATTGTTGTTAAATGATAACCATCTATTTCTTCCTTCAAAATTTTTTCTTTTTCCAGATCTCTCGCTGTGTGGATAATTGTAGAAGCACCTATTTTAAACTCACTTTTCAATTCCGTCGAAGTTTTTGGTTTTTCAAACAGACTTATCATCATTTTCATTCTCAACCCCGAAGATGCTATAAATTTTAATTCCTCTTCCACCTCATCAAATATTTTAAATACGTTATCCATAGAGCAATATTGGCTAATTCTATATATAATGTTTGTTGGTATATTTATTGCAAACGACCGACAATTTTGCTCTCTCAAAACAATGTAAGAAATTTTTTAAATACATCAACATTTCATGCTCATGATAACTGGAAAAGAATCTAAACCAAATATTTTGAATTTAGTGGGCAGTAATGCGGATGAAACAATAAAAAAAGATGGAGAATATATGGCTACAACAACGAAAGCTCTCCCAGCAGTGGTAAAAGAAGCAAAAGGAATCGTCTTTGAAGACGTTGATGGAAACATATTTTTTGATTTTACTTCTGGCATCGGCGTCGCGAATACCGGGCACAGCCATCCAAAAGTTGTTGAAGCCATAAAAAAGCAGGCTGAAAAATTCATACATTTTGCTGGAACAGATTTTTATTATGACGTTCAGGCGGAGCTTGCTAAAAAGCTTGTTGAAATAACCCCTGGCAATTTTGGCAAAAAAGTTTATTATGGGAACAGTGGGGCAGAAGCCGTCGAGGCAGCCATAAAAATGGCAAGATGGAGCACGAAAAGGAAGTTTTTTGTTGCATTTGTTGGTGCTTTCCATGGAAGGACGATGGGTTCTCTATCTTTGACAGCAAGCAAAGTCATTCATAAGCAGAGATTTTTCCCATGGATGCCAGGTGTTATTCATATTCCATATCCAAATCCATATCGAAACCCTTTTGGAATTGATGGATATGAAGAACCAGATGAACTTGTAAATGCTGTCATTGATTACATGAGGTATATCTTCAATCATTTACTTCCTGCCGATGAGGTTGCAGCCATATTCGTAGAACCAATTCAGGGAGAGGGTGGCTATGTTGTTCCTCCAAAAAATTTTCATAAGGAGTTATATAAAGTTGCTCATGAAAATGGAATATTGTTTGTTGATGATGAGATACAGGCTGGATTTGGAAGAACAGGAAAGATGTGGGCTATTGAGCATTTTGATGTCATACCAGATGTAATAACAACTGCAAAAGCAATGGCTTCAGGAATACCAATATCTGCATGTGTTTATCCTGCTGCCAATGATTTCAAAGTTAAGGGAGCCCACTCAACAACTTTTGGTGGGAATCCTGTTGCATGTGCAGCTTCTCTTGCAACAATAGATGTTTTGCAAAATGGATTGATAAGCAATGCTGAAAAACAGGGAAAATATATGGGTAAGAGGCTAAAAGAAATGGAAGAAAATTATGAAATTGTTGGAGATGCGCGTGGCATAGGACTAATGCAGGCGACAGAGATTGTAAAAAATAAGGAAAGTAAGGAAATAAATCCAAAAGCGAGAGATGAAATAATAAATAAAGCATTTTATAAAGGATTGCTTCTACTTGGATGTGGAGATTCATCAATAAGATACATTCCTCCATTGCTGATTGATAGTGAGCAATTAGAAAATGCATTGAATTTACTTGAAGATGCAATAAAAGAAGTTGATACACAAATGAAATAATTGAAAGAATTACTTTAACATTACATCAATCATTTCTTCAAAGCCAAGCCAATTATATCCTTTATGCTGTCGTAACCATTTTTATTTAGCCATTTTTTCAATTCATCCTTAATTTTTGTGAATATTCCCTCACCTTCATAGTATATTCCTGTTCCAATCTGGACGGCTGTGGCGCCTGCCATCATATATTCTATTACATCTCTTGCATTTGTTATTCCCCCCACTCCTATGATTGGCAGGTCAAAATTGCTTGCAAGTTCATAAACACATCTCACGCCAATTGGTTTTATAGCTTTCCCAGAATATCCACCGATTTTATTTGAAAGAACTGGCATTGCTACGTCAATATCTATTGCCATGGCTTTTATCGTATTTATTGCAACTATTGCGTCTGCGCCGCCATCCACAGCTTTTTCAGCTCTCTCAATCAAATTTTCCATTCCAAGTTTTACAAAAACTGGCTTTTTTGATTTTTTTGCTTCTTTTACTGCATTGTCTATTTCATTTGTTGGATATTCCATTCCAAATTTTTTTGCATGGGGGCAGCTCATATTCATCTCTATTGCATTTATATAAGGTGCAATCTTTTTTGCAAGATAACCAAATTCTTTATCATCCTCTCCAAATATACTGCCAATCAAAACATCGACTTTTATTCCATCTATTTCTTTTATATATTCATCTATGCCGGGATTTGGCAATCCCATTGCATTTAATATGCCGACGCCAGCATCAAAAAATGTTGGATTCTCATATCCTTTTCTCGCATGGATGCCAATTGATTTTGTGACTATGGCTCCAGCATCTTTTATTCTTTCCATGCTACTTTTTGTTAAATCCAAAATTCCAGAAGCAAGCATCAATGGATTTTTCATTTTTATATTTTTAATTGAAATCTCAAGCATAATTTTAAATGCAATTTGTATTTAAATTAATGATGTATCTTGCTACCAAATGGTTTGGAGTATTCTTGTATGATAATGAGATAATTGATAAAATATTGTTTCCAAAAGATGCAAATGAAATTGCAGAAAGAATATACAAAATTCAGAATGGAATTTTGCTTGAAGAAGAAAATAGATTTAAAAAATATGAGCCCATTGTGGGAGAAAAAAGACTCTCAAAAATTGGAAAATTTGGCAAAATAAAAAAATTGAAGATAATGGGCAAAGAATATGGCTATTCCATCTCATTATTAAAAGAAGCATGTATAAAAGCAGCAATTAAGAAAATAAGGGAAGAGGAAGGTAAAAGAGAGAGGCGCATAAGCGAAGCAGTCAATGCATTGGATGATTTAATAAAAGTTGAAAATATATTGAGGGAAAGGTTGCGTGACTGGTATGGATTTTTCAATGAATTTGAAAGCATTGAAGATATTTTAAAATTTGATTTAGATGGCAATGAAATAAACAGGCTTGAAAGCAATTCAATAAAAAAATTGGCTGAAATTGTTGTATCGATAGAAAAATCAAAAGAAGGTTTGGAGGAATATATTGAGAAAGCTATGCAAACAATTGCTCCAAATTTGACAAAAATAGTTGGATATAAAATATCAGCACGTTTGGTGGCAATAGCAGGAGGATTGGACAGGCTTGCAGTTATGCCATCTGGAACCATACAATTGCTTGGAGCGGAAAAAGCTCTGTTTCGCCATCTAAAATCTGGCAGCCCTCCGCCCAAGCATGGCGTGATTTTTATGCATGAAATGGTGAATAAAGCTCCAAGGAAAAAAAGAGGAAGGATAGCAAGATTGCTTGCAACAAAAATTGCAATAGCTGCAAAAGCTGATGCATTCACTCATAATTACATTGCAGATGACTTGGATAAGGAAATAAAAAGAAAGTATGAGGAGATAATGAAAACAAAGAAATGCCTAAATATTTAAAATGTGTTATCACGTATGAAATGGATTGCCTTTGTTATTGCTCTTATATTTATTTTTAATGTAAATGCGGTAAATGAAAAAAATGATGTAAAATATGACGGAATTTATTTACACATTGCAGGTTATCCCATGTTTCCTTATAAAGTAAAAAATTATATTTTTCCTGCTGGAACGAAAATAAATGTAAGTATTCATGTTAAAAATATCAGGACAATAAATGAAAAAATAAAAATGGCAGAGAAACCATTTGCAATTGGAAATGAAAGCGATGCATTACAATATGAATATAATAAATGGTATGGCTATGCTATTAGAATGGGCATAAAGGATGGAAAATTAAGTAAATTTCTTACAGTATACATGTTTCCTTATAGATATGAAAAAGGCAAAATTTTGCATGCAGATTTTGATTTTAATCTAAATTACAGCATAAAAAATTTGTATTCTAACAATACTTATGATTTACTAATAATTTGTCCTCCATCTTTGTATGAAGAATCTCAAAGGCTTGCAGATTATAAAGAAAGCCATGGAATAAGAACAAAAGTTGTTACTCTCGAAGACATATATGCTACATTTAAATTTAAGGATAAGCCAGAGAAAATAAAATATTACATCAAAGATGCAATAGAGCAGTGGGGCATAAAATATGTTTTGCTGGCGGGCGACGCCGGCCTGCTGCCTGTTAGATACGTTAATACAAGTATAGGTGACGTTCCAAGTGATTTGTATTATGCTGATGTTTTTAGAGGAGATGGAAGTTTTTCCTCATGGGATGCAAATGGAGATGGAATTTATGGAGAAAGGAATGATGCAATAGATTTTCTTCCCGATGTATATCTCGGGAGACTGCCAGCAAGCAATGAAAATGAGATGAATTTGCTTGTGGATAAGATAATTAATTTTGAATTGCCGAAAGAAAAAGCTTTATTTATTGGGACAGAACTTTTCTGGGATAGTGATTTGAGGGAAGGGGAGTATTTGAAAGAATGCATATCGGAGGAATTGCCGGGCATGGATATAGAAAAACTCTATGAAACAGATGAATATAGAAAAGATGGAAACGCAACAAACAATGAGATTGCAGATGGCATAAACAATGGGGCAATGTTTGTAAATTTTGCTTCTCATGGAAGTCCGCAGGGAATGGGATGGCAATCTGGAAGCTGGGATATAAATGATTTAAATCTCCTGCACAATGGCTATAAATTGCCAGTTGTATTTGCAATGGCTTGTTCAACAAATGAATTTGATACAACAGATTGCCTTGGAGAAAAATTTTTGCTTGATGAAAATGGAGGAGCAATAGCCTATATTGGAAGTAGCAGGGTGGCTTATGTTTATTTAGATAAATCAATCAAAGATGGGCTGAGCGGTTACCTTGACCTTGCTTTTTTCAAGGCATACTATGATGGATACAATACAACTGGTAGCATATTCACTGCTGCTAAAGAGGACTATGCCATGCGTTCTTTCATGAGCGAAACTGACCGCCTTACACTAATGGAATACAATATGCTCGGAGACCCAACAATAAAATTACCTCCTTTATCCAATACGTCAAGAGCTTATGTTAAAAGTAATACTGGAAATGGTGTTATAAATGTATATGCTCATATTAATGGAAATGTAAAAAATGCAAGTCTTTATTATAGAAAAAAGAGTATATGGGGTTGGGAAAGCAGTTGGAAATATTATGGCAATAGCAATGATTTGCACTGGAAATTTATTCCTCCGTCGGAAGGATGGTATGAATTTTGCAGCCTTGTTAAAGGAGAGCAATTTCCTCATACTGCAGATGCATATTGTTTATTTGATTCTACTCCGCCATCAATAGTAATTGAAAAACCCGAAAAAGGAGGTGTATATTTATTGAACAAAAAGATTTTTTCAACAAATCTGGATAAAAGCATAATAATAGGAGGAATAGACATAGAAGTAAAAGCTAAAGATGACTTCATGAAAAATGTGCAATTCTGGATAAATGACGAATTAAAATTCGTTGATTATGATAAACCATATTCATGGAAATGGAATGGATTTTATTTTGGGATTTATGATATAAAAGTTGTTGCAGTCGATTTAGCTGGGAATGAAGCCAATCGTTCAATAAAAACTTTTGCAATACTATGAATTTGAAAGAATTTGTTGGAAAATATGGGGAAAAATATAGCGAAAGGCTTGGAATAAAATTAGAGAAAGAGCCATTCAAATGGTTCCTCGCCGCCTTGCTTTTCGGCGCCCCGATAAGGGAGGAAAATGCAATCAAAACTTATATGGTATTTAAAAAAAATGGATTGACAGAGCCAGAAAAAATTCTGAAAGCAGGATGGGATGCCGTTGTTTCTTATCTGGATGAAGGTGGCTATACAAGATATGATTTTAAAACTGCTGATAAAATTATGGAGGCGTGCAAAAACATAATAAAAAAAGGTGGAATGAAAAAAATATTGGAAAGAAAAGATTTAAGAAAAGAGCTTAAACTTGCAAAAGGGATTGGGGATGTCACCATAGATATTTTCCTTAGAGAGATGGGAATGCCTCATAAAATATCAAAATATGCATTGATGGCTGCAAAGAATCATGGATTGCTCGATGGAAACGAAATTAAAAAAATTAAAGGAATTGATGCCATTGAACTTGAAATTGCTTTAATGAACCTTGGTAGAGATTACTGCAGAAAAAATAAATGTCGGGAATGCCCGATGCCATGTAAAGCAAAAGGTTTATGATGGTATGGTATTAAATAACAATGAAAATAAAAGGAATAGATAGAGATTGTCTTGAAACAATAAAAGAAGGAGCAAAGGCAATGCATCCACGCGAGTTTCTTGCTCTGCTTTCAGTTGGGGACGACAAAACAATAATATCTGAAATTGTTATGCTTCCTCAAATGACCTATGGCAAACGACATGCCACCTTCAATATATATATGGCTCCAATAGATTTTTCAATAGTTGGAACCGTTCATTCCCATCCAAGTGGTGTTCCACTTCCATCTGAAGAAGATTTAATAACATTCAGCAAAAATGGTGTCATACACATAATAATTGCGTATCCTTATGACGACAAATCATGGAGAGCCTATGATTTTAATGGAAATAAAGTTGATTTGAAGATAATTGAATAATCATTTGTTTTCATATATTTTCACCAATTTGGGTTTTTCGAAAAATTCCGTGAATTTTATATTCCCATCCCCGTAGGGGAATTGGGGATGGGAATGAAATACTGGCAAAGGTATGATGC
>JAGGSX010000178.1 GCA_021158865.1 Thermoplasmata archaeon | reverse complement strand
TAAAGAAGATACATTCATACGAAACTGCAGAGATAATAGCCATGCCAATAGTGGCTGGAAGTAAGAATTATTTAGAATGGCTAAAGCCAGCTATTGCGGGCTTGCCCTTCTCTGCTTCTTTATGGTATGGTTTTATCTATTTTCTTATTCCACAATCAAATTTTCCTCAAGTTTGTTGTCACTTGCCAAAAGAAAGTCAGAACTCATATTTAAAGCTCCAACAGGGCATATATCATTACATTGGCTACAAAAAATGCATCTTGCTACATATATTCTTATTTTCTTTTCTTCCTTTTTAAATTCTATTGCCTTTGGAGGACAAACTTTTATACATAGTTGGCAACCAATACATTTTTCTTTGTCATATAAAATTTTTCCTCTAAAATTTTCTGGCAATGGAATAGGTGGATTAGTCTTTATCTTTTTCTTTTCAACATCTTCTTTAAATTTTTTCATGCTTTTTGGAGCATATTTAACTGGAAACAAATTGGTGAAAGGCTTTTTGAATATTTTTTTAAATACCTGACTTAACATTGGAAACATTTTACCATCCCACCTTTAAACTAACATCCCACATGAGCAATACAAGTCCGATTAATGCAATTAAAGACACAGTGAACCAGTATGATGAAACAACCTGTGTTATTCTAAGCCTTGCCATCCCCGCTCTTATTAATGTTACTGAAGAGAGCATTACAAGAAAAACTTTTAGCAGGAAAAATAAAAAGTCAATTATGAAAGAAATCAAGCTATTTAAATTGAAATACTGAGATATATTATATGGAAAGAATAAAGCAACTATGATAGCTGAAAAAGCGAATATTTTTACGCCATCTGCCATATAAAGCATTGCAAGATTTCTTCCAGAATATTCAACGGTTAAACCACCTGCTATTTCTGTTTCTGCTTCTGCAACATCAAACGGAACTTTAGCAAGCTCACCAGGTGTAACAATTATCATGCTAAATAATAAAAATAGCAAACCTATAAACCCAAGCAAGCCAACACTATTCCATAAAGGATGCTGGGCTATAAATTGCAAACTGAATACATTTCCTCCAATATTGCTCAATCTCCATACCATTGATATTATTATTATCGAAAGTGGCAATTCATAAGAAATCATCGTTACCATTTCACGCTGTGCTCCTACCGTAGCAAAGGGTGATGATGATGCAAAGCCGCCAGCCACCATGGCTAAAGAGGGAATGGCAAATAAATATAGAATGAGTATGATATCGCCATGTCCTTCTAAAAACGGATGGATGCTACCAATTGGAATATAAAATAAGATTATTATTGAAGAAGTTAAACATATTAAAGGAGCAAGATTATACATCCATTTTACTGCATGCTTGGGAACAATATTTTCTTTATTCATTAATTTCATGACATCCAAAAATGGCTGTCTTATTGGAGGACCTACGCGAGATTGCATGTGAGCAACTAACTTGCGGTCTATACCTTTAAACAGCAATCCAAAAAATATTGAGAAAAAAACCAATCCAATGCTTTCTAAAACCAGTTTAAATAAAAATTCGCCATTCATTTTATCCTCCTCGTTTTTTCTACTGAAAGCTTATGGAAATACTCTCCACTCATAATTTTTTCCTCTCCATTTTTTACAACAGCAAATCTATTTGTGCACGACAAACATGGGTCTATGCTTGCTGCTATAATTGGAATATCTGCGATTTGATAGCCAAGCAACATTGGGCGCCATGAAAGTATATTTATATAAGTTGGAGCTCTCACCTTCCAAGAATATAATGGCTCATAACCTTTTTTCAACATAACATAATGTATGTCCTCTCCTCTTGGCGCTTCATATCTCGCCACAGCTTCTCCCTCACTATTCTTAATTTTAGCCATCAATTTAACCAATTTTTTTTCATAAATTATCTCACCAGAAGGCATTTCATTTAATGCTTCTTCAATAATTTCTAAAGATTGTTTTACTTCAAGCAATCTAACAACAATCCTATCATATACATCTCCAATTGTATAGCCAATTAGCTCATCAGGAGTTATAGCATGAATATCAAAATCAGGATAAGCAAAATATGGAAAATCCTGGCGAACATCTTTTTTAACCCCGCTTGCTCTTGCCGTAGGACCTGCCGCAGCCAACTTTATTGCATCTTTTTTTTTCAACACACCTATATTCCTTGTTCTTTTCTTTATTGTATCGTCTTCTAAAAACAATTCTGCAAGTTTTCCAAAAGCTTCTCTATAATATGAAATCATTTTCCTTATTTTTGGAACATGCCTCTCAGTTATATCACGCCTAACTCCTCCATACATTATTATTGCTTTTGTAACTCTATTACCATTTACTTCTTCCAGAACATCCATAACTTTTTCCCTTACCATCCATACATAATGCAATAGAGTATCGAAACCAAGCTCATGGGCGGCAACGCCAGCCCACAATAAATGGCTGTGTATTCGCTCTAACTCACCTTGAATTACTCTTATGTACTGTGCTCTCTCTGGCGGTTCTATATCAGCTATTTCTTCAATAGCCATTACAAGATTGGAAGGATGGCAGAAGTTGCATATTCCACAAATTCTTTCTGCAAGATATAAGCTTTGGATAACATTATTTCTATTCATTCCAATCCATTCTATACCGCGATGATTCTGACTTGCTATAACATCCACATCTACAATTTCTTCTCCTTCCAAAGTTACACGAAGCATTATTGGTTCTTTTAAAGCAGGATGAATTGGTCCTACTGAAATTTCATAATCATGCTTCATCTTTCCACCTCTCATATAACTTATTTGTTTCTTTAACTCCAGTTTCGTCTCTCCTCCAAGGATATATGCCAGAGGGAAAATCTTTTGTCAAAAACATATGGCGACCATCAGGAATGTTTATAACATCAATGCCCATCATTTCTTTTATTTCTCTTTCTGAATATATTATTGCTGGAAATATATCTGCTATGGAATCAATTCTTAAATCATTTTTTTGAAGTGATATTTTAAATGTGATAACAAATTCCTCTAAACGGCCACCATAGCCAAGAGCGAAATGATAATTTAATTCAACAACATTTCCCAAATCAGTGCATGAAATTATACTGAAATGAGGGTATTGTTCTGCAAAATTTTTAAAAAACTGCATTGCATTCCTTATTTTTTTCTTATCAACTCTTATCCATAATGTTTTTCTCACCACCCTATTTCTAACGCCTGCAATACGCTCTGTAATCCATGTTTCATAACCAGCTTCTTCAAATTTTTGTTTTGTTTCTTCAATATTCATTTTTTCTCCACCTCCTCAAGCCATTCCCATGCCTTTGTAAATGCATGAATAATTGCTTCAGGGCGGGGAGGGCAGCCGGGCACATAAAAATACTTTGCATTTGGATAGAGTCTGTCTATAGGACCTGCTAAATGATAGGATTCATGAAATACGCCGCCGCTAATGCCGCAGGAGCCAACAATAACAATAACTTTTGGGTCTGGTGTCTGTTGAATTATCCTTATCACTTTATCAGCCATATCGTTTGTAACTGGGCCGGTAAAAGCTATAACATCAGCATGCCTTGGCGAAGCAACTAACTTAATTCCAAATCGCTCAGCATCATATCTGGGAGTTAAAGCGGCTATTACTTCAATATCACAACCATTGCATGACCCGCTGTTAACATGAAAAACCCATAACGAGCGTTTGAAAGCCTTTGATATCATGGTATCACCTCTGGAAGAAATACTACAAAAAATAGCAATACAGAAATGGCAATGAACCATGCTATGTAGTTATTTATTATTCCATCGTGCATTTTTTTCATTATGCTATAATAACCTTTCAATGAATCTGTAAATCCCCAGTATATATTTGAAGCTTTAACATGCGTTTTTTCAGTAGGTAATTCAACTCCAGAAAAAAATGGTTCTGCTGAATCTTTTCTAAAATCTCTTCTTCCCAAGCCCCTTATTATATAAACAACCACAGCAATAACAATAAAAGCAACAATCCACGCAACTGCATCCCAATATCCACCAGTAGTGTGCAACATTTAACCACCCATTACAGCATTTATATAGTCAATTCTATTTGCCAGCGCCGTAACAGCAGGATGGACTATATTATTTACAACCCATCCTGGGAACAAACCAAATAAAATTATAACAAATGTAAGAATACCCATTCCAATCAACAAACTTTTTGGCGCTTCTTCGACATCATGCAACTTTGGACCCATAAAAGCAGAATGAAATACTTTTACAAAAGAAGCAAGCGTGAGTATGGAAACAAGCATTGCAATTATTGAAAGGATTGGGTTTACTTTATAGCATGCTTCATATATAAGCAACTTTGATGCAAAACCATTGAATGGAGGTATACCTGCAATAGCTAAAGCCCCTATTATAAAAAATATGGAAGTGAATTTCATTGTATGAGCTAAGCCACCCATTTCATTAAGGTTGCGTGTTTTAAGGCGATAAAAAATTGCTCCCGCCGTTAAGAAAAGCAATCCCTTATACATTGCATGGTTTATTATATGAAATATTCCGCCTTCCATCGCTTTTACTCCATAGGTATTAAAATTTGAGGAACCGAGCAAATACAAGCCGACGCCGACGCCTAACAGCATGTATCCAGTTTGACTGACGGCATGATAAGCCATTAGTCGCTTTATATCTTTTTGTGGTAATGCCATAGTTACACCAATAAACATTGAAAGCAAGCCAAATAATATTAAAACAATCCCAATGCTATGATAATCCATTAAGTTGCCATATAATGAAAAGCATGTTCTGAATAAGGCATATAAGCTTGCTTGACTTGCTGAAACAAGTATGGCAGTTATAGGAGCAGGAGCAACAGTATAGCTATCTGGAGCCCAGAAATGCATTGGAACAGCCCCGCATTTCATTGCAAAGGCAGACACGAGCAAAACTAATGCTATTTTTTCTAAACTTCCATACTCCATAATTTTTGAAATTGCAGCAATATTCAGTAAATCATATCTGCTATATAATAGCCCTATGGCAAATAAAACAAATAATGCAGCAATGTTTGATACAACCATGTATTTAAATGCTCCTTCAACAGCATCTCCATACCAATTACGATATGCAATTAAAGCACATGATGTTATGGATAAAATTTCAAGAAAAACAAATAAATTGAATAAATCACCAGTAAACTCCATGCCAAGCATTCCAACAAGCATTATTAAAAGCAATGTGTAATATTTTCCTTTTCCATTTCCTTCTTTAATAAATGAAATAGAATATATGCCAGCAGCAAGACAAACAGTTGCAGATATAAGTCCCATGAAAGCTGACATTCCGTCAATTTCTAAAACAATTCTTATTGGCACTGCTGCTTGCAATGGAACAATGGATGGATTACTTGCTCCCATGGTATAAATAGCTATTCCATTTGTGAAAACATGCCATGCAAGTGTTATCATGAAAATCTCTTCTAAGATTAAAACAACGATGACAAAGCCATTTCTGATTTTTTTGTTTACTCTGTCAATTATTGGGGTCAAGAAAGCTGCAATTAATGGCATTCCTATCAATATTGCTGGCATCTGCTGTATTAAATTCATTCTTTCAACCTCCTTACAATGTGACTATCTAAGCTCTTATAATGCTCATATATTTTCATTGTGAAAGAAAGGATTAATGCAAGAACTGCGACACCTATAACTATGCTTGTAAGCGTTAGTGCTTGAGGGACTGGCAGAACCATTCCTTTTGGAATTTCAACATTTGGAGGTAAATTTGTATATATTGGAGCCACGCCTCCTTTTCTATAGCCCAATGTTATTAAAAATAGATTAACGCCACTCTCAATAATTGTTATTCCAACCGCAATTTTTATCAAATTTCTTTTAAATAATACAGCATATAAGCCGACTGCAATTAAGACAATTACTGTTATAAAAGGAATATTCCATATCATTTTTTCTCACCCGCTGATAAAGCCATCACAGCCACAACAGCTGAAAGACCTGCCATAACTTTTAGCCCAACAGCAATGTTTAAAATTGGCAAAATTCCACCACTATTTAAAATGCCTGTATTCCCTCCGTGAGGAATCTCTCCAAAAAATGGAGAACCAACTAAAAAATTATACATAAATGAAGCAGCCATAAAAAGCCCAACAAATGCAACAGCCACAAATATAATAGCCCCTATGCTCTCTATACATGCCAAACTATTTTCTTTAACCCTCTCATCAACTTTTCTATATCCATAGGCAGCAATCAGCATGACGATGGCACTGGCAGCAACAGAGCCGCCCTGGAAGCCGCCGCCTGGCGTTAAATGGCCGTGCATGATTATATAGAAGGAGAATATTACAATGAATGGGAAGACAGAGCTTGCTATTGTCCTAACAATTATGCTCATCCTTCCATTATTTTTTTCTTCACTCATGTTTATCCTCCTTTCTTCTTAACGCAACCAACACACCTGACACTGCAGCAAATAAAACCGTTGCCTCTCCGAGAGTATCATATCCCCTGTAATCAAATACAACGCTTGTTACAACATTGTTAGCTCCAGTTTCGTTCTGTGCATTGCTTATAATATAATCATCCATTTTTGATGTTGGCTTACTGAAAGGATGAATTTCAAATGCTGCATAGAGCAAAAATGCCATAAAAATTATGAAAAATATCGTTTTTGCTTTCATCTTTCCTCCTCCTTTTCATATCTTTCTGTTGCTTTTATTGCAACTATGAAAATGGCAGTGGTTATGCATGCGCCGACGCCTGCCTCTGCTATGGCAACATCTGGTGCATGAAGCATGTAGAAATAAAGTGAAAGCAACAAACTCATTATTGCAAGGGCTATAACACAGGAAAGCAAGTCCTTCATCAAAACCGATATTATGGAAGCTATTATTGTCAATGCTGAAATTAAAATTAATATGATGCTAAACAAATCAATCATTTTTACCACCCAATTCATCAGTAACAGCTTTTTTTGGCATAACACCGCTTCTATATGCTGCCCTTGCTATTGCATGCGCTCCCGTAGGATTAGTTACAAGTATTGCAATCAAAGCAAAAAAAGAATGTATTGCCAAAGAAATCATTGATTTATCGCCATCATACCATCTCCATAATCCATAGGCAATGGCTGCTGATGCAATAAAAATGCTTCCAAATGTGGTGCATTTTGTTCCAGCATGCAAACGAGTATAAACATCTGGAAAGCGAAGCAAGCCAACGGATGCAAGCAAATTAAAAAATATTCCTATACCAAGCAGAATGTAAATGATTTCCCACATCATAACTTATCACCCTCCAGATATTTTGCTATTAAAACAGTTGTTATGAATGAAAGCAGGGCATAAACTATGGAAACATCAATATATATTACTTCATTCTTTGCCGCACCAAATAATATCATTCCAGCAATAACAAGCGTGTTTACAGTGTCCAATCCAACGACTCTATCAGGAATTGTTGGACCAAGTATTGCCCTAATCATTGCTACTATTATCGAAAGAATAATAAACAATAATGTAAGCATAAATACATTCATTCTCCTATCCTCCTTGCCCAATCTGGAAATGTTGAGCAAACATATTTGCATTTACATTCTTTGCTTACTTCAAAAAACTCTGGTTTTACATTTATCCAATGAACATATAAATTTTTCTCATCATCAACATCAACACTTAGTGTGCCAGGTGTCAAAGTTATTGAATTTGCTAAAATTGTCAATGAAAGGTTATTTTTTAAGTTAGGCGATAACTTGACAATACCTGGGTTAATTTTGCCAGTTATAACACGATAAGCAACATCAAAATTTGCTTTTGCCATCTCATAAAAAAAACGCGGCAGGTAAGCAATAAACAAAAGCCATTTTTTTGGAGATAATTGCTTATACTCTTTTATAACAATTTTTCTTGATATTGCTCCTGCAATAATGGAAAAAATTATGCCTGCAGAAATTTCATCCCATTGCCATACATTGCCATTGAAAGTGAAAAGTAACCACAAAATGAAGCAAAATACCGTTGTTCCTATAAATACCAACATCGATGGAATATGTAAAATAATATTTAAAAATTTTGTCGGTTTTGCATAAAAATTACACTACTTACACGAATAAGAAACATCATATTAATTTTTTGTTACATTTTTATCAAAATATGCTTTTTCTCTCTCATTATTGTTGTCATAATAATTTTTTCTTACATATTCATGCCAGTCAAAATCTTTTCTAAATGGTGGTTTTTCTTTCCAATCTTCTAAAAATAATGGGGCTAAATCATTATTTTTCTCAAATTCCACCCCAAATAACTCATGCAATTCTCTTTCATGTATTGCTGCACTCTCATTCCATATATCGGATGATGTTTTTATTTTCGCATTCTCCCTATCTATTTCTGTTTTAACTACAATATTTTTTTTATATTTAGATGACCATAGAAAATAGCCTATTTCAAAAACATCCTTATCTATCCAATCTGTTATATTTATCATAGACAAATGTTCAAAGCCAATCTCCTTCAATTTTTTCAGTATTTCATGTAATTTATTTGAAGGAATGTTTATCCATATTGTACTACCTTCTTCCCTCGGATTATATTTTTCTATTTCCTCAATCATTTTCTCCTCTTTGCTCTTTCTATTTCCTCTCTCGCTTTTTTAACATGCTCAAATATCATACCGACTGCATGAAATATTGCTTCCGGACGGGGAGGGCAGCCAGGCACATATATAGTTACAGGCATATAATCGCTCAGTCTTTTTATTGTATTATATGAATCCCAATACATGCCACCGGTCATTGTGCAGGAGCCGAGAGCCATAACAGCTTTTGGTTCCGGCATCTGTTCATATATTTTTACTGCTCTTTTAATCGATTTTTTTGTTTGATAACCAGTTATTATCAAGCAGTCAGCATGTCTTGGTGTGCCAACAGGAATCAATCCAAATCTCTCCATATCAAAACGAGAAGAGATAACAGGCAAGAGTTCAGTACATCCACAACTATTAAACCAATTGAATACCCATATTGCTCTTACAAGCCTTTCCATAGCTTTAACATGTTTTTCTTTTTCTTGTATAGATTCCATTTTAATCCTCCTTATAATTTTTATCAGGTATATAGATTAAGGATACTGAATCAAAAGTTGCCAAGAAATAATTTTTTGTAAGCTTAATTGCTCCTTTAGGACAGAATTCTTGGCATAAAGCACAAAAACAGCATTTCCCCAAATCAATTTTAGGATATTTTTTAGGATATTTTTCTTTATCTTTTGCCGAAACCATTTCTATTGCTTTATTTGGGCATACACGCTCACAAACCCCACAACTTATGCATTTATCAATGTCAAAGACATGCTCGCCTCTATATCTTTCTGCTGTTTCAAGCTTTTCATAAGGGAATTTTACAGTCATAGGCTTACTTACCATATTCCTAAGCAATGTTCTTAATACCATATTATCACCTATCCATATCTGCAGGACAATGATTTAGACTCCAATGAATTAATGGCACATCTGCAATTTGTGAGCCAACCAATAAATGTTGCAATACAGGAATTAAATGCAGAAAAGATGGTCCTCTAATTTTTACTCTATATGGCACAGATTTTCCATTACTTACCATATACATCCCGGCTTCGCCTCTCGCCGCCTCTATCCTCGCATATGCTTCGCCTTCTTTCATCTTTCCAAATGGCATGATTTTAACGCTTATGCTTCCTTCTGGCATTTCTCTCAGAGCCTGCCTTATTATATTAATGGATTGATTCACTTCCTCTCTCCCAACCATAAATCTTGCATAGGCATCTCCCTCATCCTCTACAGGCACTTCAAATTCCAAATTATCATAAATTTCATAGGGGTCATCCTTTCTAACATCCATTTTTATCCCGCTTGCTCTTGCAACTGGACCAGTTGCTCCAAGTATAGAAACATCTTTTTTATTTAATATACCAATATCTTTTGTCCTCAATTTAAAGGTATGATTTTTGAATAAAATTTTATCCATGCTAGCCATTCCTTTCTCAATTTTTTCAAGAACTTCATTGCACTTATTTTTAAACCCATCTGGAAAATCCCATCTCACACCACCTGGCCTTATATAACCTGCTGGATATACACGTCCACCTGTTACCATTTCAAATAAATCCAAAATGTAATCTCTATAACCAATTGCTATCTTAAATCCAGTATCAAAACCAGTTGCTATGGAAGTTGCTCCAAACCATATTAAATGGCTCTGCACCCTTGTCAATTCAGCCATTATAACTCTAATATATTTTGCTCTCTCTGGAATATCATATCCCATTATTTTATCGACTACTTCAGCATGAACCAAATTCCATGATAAAGGTTCTAAAACGCAAATTCTATCTGATAAAACAGCATTTTGTATTGGGCTGCGATATTCCATTAATTTTTCAAACCCACGATGCAAGTAGCCAGGATCAGCTCTTGCTTCAACAATTTTTTCTCCATCCATTATAATTTTTACATGAAAATTTCCTGAACCAGAATGAGCAGGTCCAAATGGCAATTCATAGAGAAATAAATCTTTTTCTTTCACGAGGCTATTATGTAAAATAATATTTAAAAATTTTGTAGGTTTTGCATAAAAATTACACTACTCGCATAAATACGGAATATTATATCAATTTTTTATTACATTTTTGTTTTTATTACATTTTTGTCAAAATATGCTACATTTTCTTTTATCGATATACCCAATTCGTTTTTAGAGTAGAAATTCTACTGCTTTAAAAGAATTAAATGAAGAGAAAAGAAGACACCGAATAGAAATAGCGGAGGAAGGCTAATCCTTTATTCAGCCATGTTAATTTCTATTCCGCATGGAGTTGGTAGCTTGGCATTTGCTCTTTTTAAGGCATCCTTTGCAAATTTTACATTTTCTGTTGTAGTCCATATTGTGATTATTTTCTGCCCTTCCCTTACTTGGGCTGCTGTTCCAACAGGTTTGCCGTATGCTTTTCTCATCCCTTGCGAAACTCTATCTGCTCCTGCTCCTGTCGCCTGCTTATTCTCTCTTACAACCACATGAGGATAGGTTCTTATTTTCATTCTATAATTTGATTTTCCTGCAGTTTTCATTATGTAACGGTTTGCTGCTACACGAGCCGCTTCCAATGCGCGATGCAATATGTTGCATTTTTCCTTCGCAATTAATGATATTTCAACTGGAAATTCAGTAGTTAAATTACCCAAATCAAATTGGCTTATTCTTGGATTTGGAACACCTCCCATGTATTCTTTCCTTGTCGTGACTCTTCCTCTAATGTCTCTATACATTCTCGCCGGCTTTCTCGACATGTTGGATAGATAAAATTTCATTATATAAATGTTTCAATGTGCTAGGGCCGTGTTAACTTAACGAAATTTTTCAATAAAAATATGCACTCCATTCCATCATGCATTTAGAGGTGACCAAAATGCAAAAAAGGGATGGGGTGCAATTATTGAAATATTTGCTGAAAGAAAAATGTATCGTTATAAGAGAAAGAACTCCAGTGGAAATAATCCTCTACAGCGTATTCCTTTATCTATGTAGACTCTCTCTAAGAGATGTTGCCATGGCAATTCGCACTTTCATAAAAAGAAGCAGAACCGCCATATGGAAATGGTCGCAGAAATTTGGGAGTGTACTGGAAAACAAAATTGCAGATAAAATGCCAGATATTGTTGTCATAGATGAAACATCCCTTCAGATAGGGGACATGAATTTCTGGTTCTGGTTTGTTATTGATCCAGAAAACAGGAAAGTTGTTTTCTTTATGATAAGCAGAAGTAGAACAAACATAGCATGTAAAAATTTAATTCATAAAATATGGAGAATGTATGGGAAATTGCCTTCCATTGCCATAACAGATGGAGGCCCATGGTATCTAATATTGAAAAGATATGGAATTCATCGTGAAATTGTTTCTGGAGGAATAAGAAATTATGTGGAAAGAGTTATAGAAACAATAAAGGATAGAACCAGAGTATTTGATAATTATTTTCCAAGCAAAAGATGGAAAATAAGACATGTTCATCTATGGTTTTCCATTTACATTTTCTATTATAACTGGATACGGAGTCATCAGAGTTTGTCCATTCACCACTTTGAATATAAAATTGTGACAGAAAAACTTAAAAACTTCTAAACATTTCACTAATTGGAGGCATAAAATGAGGCAAAAGATATTAGGATGTGTACTGAGTATATTGTTAGTTCTGGGCATTTTTCCGGCGATTGGAATAGCAGAGGGAAAAAATGAATTAGGCAGATGCGAGATAAACATACATGATGAATTTGGAAGAGGAATATCTCTTAACAATAGAGAAATCTTTTATGCTTGGGCACTCTCATCCGGCGGTGGCGTATCTCCTGGACCTATTTCTTTCCCTTCAGATGATCCTGGCAGTATAACACAGCTTGCAGTAGATTCAACTACGGTTTTTGCAGGCACATGGGCAGAGGGCGCATGGTATGCCATCACTGGAACACAATATGAAACACATAACCTAATCACCATTGATACTGCAACAGGAGCTACAACGATAATTGGCAACACAGGTATCGATACCAGCTATATACCCACTGGTTTAACTTATTCCACCTTCAATGATACCATGTACGCAACAGCTGGCGAAGTGGTAGGTTCTACTCTATATACCCATTTCTACACAATCGATTTGACTACAGGTACTGCAACACATCTGGGGCAGGTAAGTACTCCAATTGCAATCATTGCTATGGGGTGCGACAACAATGGGCACATATACGGACCAGATATTATAATTGATGATTTATACGAGCTTTATCCATGGAATCTTTCGGTTCGCGATATTGGCTCTACTGGATTGTCCCTTAATTATGCACAAGGTGCTGAATACGATAAAGATAATGATATATTTTATTTAGCTGCCTATACTACAGGCGGCGCACTATATACCTGCGACACCAGTGATGGTTCTACCACATTAGTAGGTTCATTCCCAGGTGGAATTGAAGTAGCAGCCCTTGCAATTCCATACAATCCGAACTCTCCTCCAGACACACCAGCAATGCCTTCTGGAGCAACAACGGTAATAACTGGAACGGAATATACATTTTCAGCAAATACAACAGACCCAAATGGAGATGATTTATATTACATGTTTGATTGGGGAGATGGAAGCAATACAACATGGCTCGGCCCATATCCATCTGGAGCAATTGCAACAGCAAATCATTCATGGAGTGAGGCAGGTTTATATAATATCACAGTAAAGGCAAAGGATGTTAATGATGCAGAGAGCGAATGGTCTCCTTCCTTGCAGATAACAGCAATAAACATGTTTTCATTTATGTTACATCGAGGATGGAATTTTGTTACAATACCCTGCGAGAACAATTATACAGCATCCTTGCTATATAACAGCATCCAAGGATGTAATCTCATATTGAAATGGAATAACAGCAAAAATGACTTTGATGTTTACACTCCTGGCTCACCGAACAACTTTGCAATTGAAAAGGGCGTAGGCTACTTCATTTCTGTAAGCAATAATACAAATTTAAGCGTAACTGGATTGCCTATCCAAAGCGTTAACATAACCTTGCTGGTAGGATGGAATAGCCTTGGATGGTTTAAAGAAGAGCAAACAAATGCAAGCGATATATACAATAACATAGCAGGATG